>DATKAG010000064.1:0-12511 GCA_035498355.1 Myxococcales bacterium
CGCGACGCACCCCTATCCGCGCCTCGAGGTGGTGCGGCGCATCCGCAAGGACGGCGCGCGCTACTTCGGGCCCTACTCGAGCGCGTCGTCGATCCGCGAGACGCTGGCGATCGTCAACCGCCACTTCCAGCTCCGCACCTGCACCGACCAGGTGATGTCGAACCGGCGCAGGCCCTGCCTGCAGTACCAGATCAAGCGCTGCCCGGCGCCCTGCGTGTACAGCGTGCCGCAGGAGGAGTACCGCCGCTCGGTGGAGGAGGTGGCGCTCTTTCTGGAGGGGAAGGCCGACCAGCTGACCGCGCAGATCCACGGCCGGATGAAGGACGCCTCCGGGAAGCTGGAGTACGAGCGGGCTGCGCAGCTCCGCGACCAGCTCCATGCCATCGAGCGCAGCCTGGAGAAGCAGCGCACGGTGCTGGGGGAGCGGCTGGACCAGGACGTGCTGGGCTACCTGCGGGAAGGGCCGGCGCTGGAGATCCACCTGCTCTTCTTCCGCAACGGCCGCCTCTCCGGGGGGCGGAGCTTCGGCTTCAGCAAGCAGGAGTTCCCCACCGGCGAGCTGCTGGAGAGCTTCCTCGACCAGTACTACGAGTCGGGCGCCTTCATCCCCAAGGAGCTGCTCCTTCCCCTGCACCTGCCGGATGCGGAGATGCGCGAGCTCTGGCTCTCGGAGAAGAAGGGGGAGCGGGTGCGGGTGCACGTGCCCGAGCGGGGCGAGAAGGTGCGGCTCCTGGAGATGGCGATGGAGAACGCCCGCCAGAGCCACGAGGAAAAGGCGCGCTCCCACAAGAGCCAGCTGGAGGCGCTCACCCGGCTGCAGTCGCGGCTGCGCCTGCCCCGGCTGCCCCGGCGGATCGAGTGCTTCGACATCTCCACCTTCCAGGGGCAGCTCACCGTGGGATCGCAGGTGGTGTTCGTGGACGGCGAGCCGGACAAGAGCGGCTACCGGCTCTTCAAGGTGCGGGGGGATGCGGCGGGGGACGACTTCGCCTCCATGTTCCAGGTGCTCACCCGCAGGCTCAAGCGCGGGGTGGAGGAGGGCGGGCTTCCGGATCTCCTGGTGATCGACGGGGGCAAGGGCCAGCTCAACGTCGCCCGCGCCGCGCTCAAGGAGACCGGCCTGGGGCTCTCCGACGTTCCGCTGGCCGGGCTGGCGAAGAGCCGGGTGCTGGAGGACGAGGAGCGGTTCGCGGCCCGCCAGGGGTTCCGCCTGGCCCAGGCCTGGGCGGAGAAGGCCGGCCCCGAGCCGGAGGTGCCGCAGATCGCCGGGGAGGAGCCGCCCGCCCCGGCCCCGGGGCGGCTGGGGCGCTCGCGGAAGAAGGGCCGCTTCGTGCGCAGCGAGATCGAGCGCAGTCCCGAGCGCGTCTTCCTCCCCGGGCAGAAGAACCCGGTGGTGCTGCGGCAGAACACCAGCGAGCTGTTCCTCCTGGCCCGGCTGCGCGACGAGGCCCACCGCTTCGCCATCACCTTCCACCGCAAGCTGCGCCGGGAGCGCAACTTCCGCTCGGTGCTGGAGGAGATCCCGGGCATCGGCGACAAGCGGAAGCGGGCCCTGCTCGGCCATTTCGGCTCGCTCAAGCGCATCCGCGCCGCCTCCCCGGAGGAGATCGCCCGGGTGGAAGGCTTCAACCTCCAGCTCGCCGGGCGGGTGCAGCGCTTCCTCGCCGCGCAGTCCGCCGAGGTGGAGGCCCGCGAGGCCGCCGAGGGCGGCGCGGAGCTGGACGGCGGGGCGCCTCCGGGCGCCGCCGACGGCACCCTGCTGCGCGATCGCGAAGACGTGGCCTTCGACGCCGCGGCGGCGGAGCTGGACGCGCTGGAGGAGGAAGAGGCCCCGCCTCCCGAGCCGATCGACGCGGAAACGCCGCCGTCCAATTGACGCCGCCCGCACGGTTTTTCCTTGCTCGCACAGGACACCTGTCCTACAAGGTCGACCCTCGCAGGACCGATCGAAAGGATCGAGAAGGATGAAGCTCTACCCGAAGATCATCCCCGCCATCGCCCGCGACGTCATCGCATCGCTGATGGCGGACGGGGACATCGAGGTGGAGACGATGCGGGTGGCGGACGCCGAGATGGACATGGCGGCCATCCTCAAGGAGTACCTGGCGTCGGAGGAGCGGGTGAACCAGGCCACCCGCGAGGCGCTGGAGCGCCGCGGCTACGATCACTCGCGCTTCAACCAGGTGAAGCGGGAGATGGCCGACGTGCGCGGCTTCAAGATGGGCGACGAGGGCATCGACTTCATCATCAACCAGATGATCGAGTTCCTCCTCATCTCCCGCAACATCGAGGAAGTGTTCGCCGAGGACCACACCATCCGGCGGAAGATCTACCAGGTGTTCAAGAAGCACCTCGACGTGGACGAGGACATCGACCGCGAGGCCCGCTCCCGCCTCAAGCACCTCTCCGAGGGCACCCAGGCCTGGGAGGTGGAGTACCAGAAGACGGTCGAGCAGATCCGCCGCAACAAGGGCCTGGTGTAGCCCTACTTCTGCGCGCGGCGGCGGCCCGGCGCCGCGATGAGCTGGGCGCGGATGGTCTTCCCCTTCATCTCCCCGATGGCCACCAGCGGCAGACGCCGCTCGTCGTCGCTGATCCACACGTGCGCCTGGCGGCTGACCTTGGCGTCGTCCAGCCGGACGGCGTCGCCGTCGAAGCGCAGCGAGGGGAGATGGCCCAGCGGGGTGTCGATGGTCTCCCGCGCCGCCATCCGGCCCGTCAGCTTCCACACCTTGCGGCCGGCGAATACCTCCAGGCAGACCGGCTGATCCAAAGAGAGCCGGCGGAGGAGGAAGAAGGTGGAGATCATCTCCCGCACCCCGCCGTCCGCCGGCAGGGGGGCCTGCGGCACCGCCTCGCCATTGCGCGTGACCTGGACGTCGAGGACGCCGTTCTTCGGGGGGAAGCTCAGCTCGGTGCCGTGGTGGACGTCGTTCTCGTCGATGTCCTCCCGGTAGTGCAGGGGGCTGGAGTCCCGGGAGACCAGGGTGGTGAAGTACGTCTCGAAGCGGGCCAGGTTGGTGGAGGCGAAGGCGTTGGTCTTCGCCCGCGAGCTGAGCAGCGCCGCCGCCTGGGGCCGGTCGGCGTCGGGAGGCGGTTCCGACCGCACCTCGAAGGTGCCCACGTCGGTGCCGAAGACGTCCAGCTTGTAGACCAGCGTCTCGGGAGCGAAGTCCGGCCGCGGCAGCCGCTGGGGCGGGCAGGGAGAAGCGAGCAACAGAGCGAGCAGCGCGGCCATCTTGAAAGCCTAACCCTTCGCCGCCCGGCTGCCATTCCTTGACAGCAGGACCTCGATCCGGGCCGCCAGGTGCTGGCGCATCTGCGCCCAGGCCCGCCCGTCGCGGGAGAAGCCGCGCAAGGAAGGCGCCACCGCGAGCGCCTCCACCCGGGCCAGCGCCGGATCGCCGAGCCGCGCGCAGAGGGTGAGGTAGGCGTGATCGGCCAGCGAGCGCGCCACCTGGACGAGCCTGAGGGACTCGACGGGAAAGTCGTGGCGGCCGCCCAGCCGCTCCGGCGTCCCGGGATAGAAGAGGGTGCCGTCGCCGTTGCCCCCGAAAGCCCACTGCGACTTCCAGGGGTCGCCCTCGTGGTAGGCGTAGACGGTGTCGAAGTAGAGCTCGCCGGCGATCCCCTGCTGCCAGGCGAGGGTGCCCATCGCCCGGGCCGCCGTGGCGGGCGCGTCGATCATGTAGCTGGGCCACCCCTTGAAGGCGGGATCGCGGACGGGTTTGCCGTCGCTGCTGCAGCCGTGCGACATGCAGCTCTGGTACCACCAGAGGGTCCGGTAGCTGGAGCGCGGGACGGCGCGTGGGCAGGTGGGGTTCGCCTCACCCAGGCAGTTGAGCAGCGGGGTCCACAGATCCACGTCGGGAAGGGCCGGCGTGAAAGACGTCGTCACCAGCCGCCGCACCTCCGGCGCGTCCTCGCGCATCTCCCTGGCCAGCTCCTCGACCTTGGGAAAGGCGCCGGGGGAAGGCTCGTCGGCGACGTAGCGGTAGAGCCGGTCGAGCCAGCCCTTCTCGCGGAAGTGCTGCTGCCACTGCTGCCGCCAGGACCGGCGCTGGGCGCGGGAGAGGCCTCCCGGCTCGCGCAGATCCACCGAGGTCCAGCGCGCGCCGCCCGGCAGCGCCTGGCCGTCGAGGAAGGGCGCCACCTCGGCGTCGTAGCCCGTCCAGTCGATCCGCACCTCGTCCCCGTCCTTGCGGAAGGAGGGCGGATCCTGCGTTCCGCCGGCGAGGGTGATGCCGCGGCGCAAGGCGACGAGGTCATAGGCGCGGGTGATCTCCCGCGCCGCCTCCACGGCTCTTCCATGCCCCTTCACCGCCGAGTAGCCGGAAAACCCGAAGGCGGTGGCCAGGGCCGGCGTCGGGGGCAGGTCGAAGGAGCGCACGCGCAGCTCCACAGGCACCTCCGCCGACCCGCCGCGCCAGGACAGCTTCACCGAGGCGGGGAGAACGGCGGGCCCGGTTCCGCGCGGAGCGCAAGCCTCCACGAAGATGGCTTGCGCCCGGCCCGGAGGAACGTCCACCGGAAAGGCGCGCCGTTCCTCCCCGTAGACCTTGTCGCGGACGGGGATCAGCGCATCGGGCCACTCGCCGGCGGCCCCGTCGGGGCCGGAGGGATGCTCGAGGACGATGGTGCCCACCCGGTAGAGGTCGAGGGGGGCCTTCCCCGCGGCCGACGCGGAAAGGCGCGGGGCGGGCCCCCGGACCACCAACTGCGCGCCCACGCATTCGCCGCCGGCGGCCTGCAGGCGCACCCGGGGAGCCTGCGAGACCGCGGGCGGGCGGGCGTCGGGGCGAACCTTGTCCGATTCGTCCGCCACCCAGATCACCAGGGCGAGGAGCAGGAGCATCGGTCCAAGCTGGTGCCCGATCGCCCGCCCGGCAACACGGGGCGGAAGGCGGAGTTTGGCGGTACACTGACGGCCATGGCCACGAACCGGGACCGGGCGCGCGATGCCGCCCTGGCGGAGGACGAGGACGAGGCGCTTAAGGATGCCGCCCTGGGGAGCAAGCGGCGCTTTTCCGAGTTCGAGTGCCCGACCTGCAGCGCCCACAATCCCTTCGACGAGTTCGGGAACAACGACGAGGTGCTCTGCAACTGGTGCGGGCTCCAGTTCAAGGCCCTGGTGGACGAAGAAGGCAACCTGAAGCTGAAGGAACTGTGAAAGGCGTCGCGCGCAGGGAGGTCCGGCGGGTGTCGGAGGGCATGCTCCTGGAGCCCGCCGAGGACGACGTCGTCGCCGAGGAGCCGCTGGAGATCCGCGCCCAAGGCGAGACCCTGGCCATCACCATGCGCACCCCCGGCGCAGACCGCGAATTGGCGGTGGGTTTCCTCTTCGCCGAAGGGGTGATCGCCTCGCGGGACGACGTGGGCCGGGTGGCCCACTGCGGGCGGCCCGACCAGGAGGGCTTCGGCAACACCATCGACGTCACTCCCGGGGCCGGCGTCTCGCTGGACATCGACCGCCTCTCCGCCACCCGCCGGGGCACGCTCACCACCGCCGCCTGCGGGGTCTGCGGCCGGCGCAGCATCGACGACGTCACCGCCCGCTGCTCCCCGCTGCCCGTGTCCCGCGCCTTCATCTCCACCTCGGCCATCCTCGCGGCGGTGGAGGGCCTGCGCACCCGGCAGCCGAACTTCGCCCGCACGGGCGGCATCCACTGCGCGGCCCTCCACGACAGGGAGGGCCGGGTGGCGGCGGCCTTCGAGGACATCGGCCGCCACAACGCCGTGGACAAGGTGGTGGGCGCCCTGGTCCTCGCCGGGCGCATCCCGGGAAACGAGGCGGCGCTGCTGGTGGTGAGCGGCCGCGCTTCCTACGAGGTGGTGCAGAAAGCGTCAGCGGCCCGGATTCCGCTGGTCGCCAGCGTCTCCGCCGCCAGCTCGCTGGCGGTCGACCTGGCGCGGGCCACGGGCATCACCCTCTGCGGCTTCGTGCGCAGCGGAAACATGACCGTGTATTCGCATCCTGAGCGCATTGGTTGAAGCGATCGGGGCGACGTGAACGTGGCCGTGAACGAGCCTAGAACCTCGCCCCGTACACCGGGACCGAGGAGGAGAACCCGGTCTGGCGCTGGTCGGCGATCGGGCCGGTGAAGGTCCGGTCCGGCTGGGAAGCCGCGTCCGCCACCCCGAGGATCAGGCCCACGCCCAGGCCGATGCCCGCGCCGACGAGGACGTCGCGCTGCCAGTTCCCCCAGCCTTCGTTCTGCACGAAGTTGTGGTAGGCCGCCACGCCCCCGCCCGCCAGGGCGCCCACGGCCGCCCCGCCGATGGCGTCGGTCACGATGATCGTCCCCGCCGGGCGATGCGCTTCGACCCCGGTGACCTCGTCCGGGAGGGACCGGGACGGCGCCGCCCGCGCCCCTTGCACCACGCTCACCTCGCTCGCCCGCGCTTGCAGCGGGATCGCCACAAGGCACGCACAAGCCAAAACGACGCTCTTCAGCATGCTCGTCTCCTTGGTTACCCGTAAGCTGCTGACCGGGGAGCCGGGCCGGCAAGGCACGGGCAAGGGAGCGAGCGGTCACTTCTTCGCCATCTGGCGGCGCGCGGCGCGGGCCTCCTTCTTCAGCCGCTGGCGCTCGCGGAAGCCGGGCGCCTTGGGTGGCGGAGCGGGGCGCGGCGCCTGCGCGGGCGCTTCCGCTGCCGGCTTGCCCCAGGGCCGCGCCTCCAGCGCGTACCAGAGGATGCGGCGCACCACCAAAGTGGCGTAGGCGCCTGGCGGCAGGGTGAAGGAGAGGTTTATTTTCAGACGGCCGCGGTTCAGCTCGTCGGGCCGGGGCTCGTTCACCCGGAGCTTGCCGGGGACGACGAAGAGCGGCCGCTCCTCGTGCCGGAAGAAGAGCTGCGGTGTCCCGGGAACCTGGAGATCGGAAAGCTCCAGCCCCTGCCCGCGCAGGGCCCAGAGCGCGCTCGCCCGCACCAGCGGGTCCTCCAGCTCGGAGTCGGGGGCGAGCAGGGGGAAGGTCCGGGACCAGAGCTCGTCGCGCAGCTCGCGCGGCAGCGAGCGGGGGAAGGTGAGCGCGCCGGCCTGGTAGCGCAGGCCGATCATCTCCGCCCCGGGAATGCAGGCCGCGAGATACCGCTTCACCCCCTCGTTCCAGACGAAGCTCTGCAGCTCGAACAGCGCCATCGCCCGGATCCGCCGGTCGATGTGCAGGAAGGCCCCGCGGAAGTCCTTGGGGTCCTCGCGCAGCCGGCGCAGCACCGGCGCGTAGCGCTTGCCCGCCAGGAGCGGCGCGCGCAGCTGCCACTCGCCCCAGTGGTCGCGCCAGAAGGCCTTCACCTTGGCGTCGTCGCTGCGGTCCAGCTCACTGGGGGTGGCCAGGTAGGCCTTCAGCGCCGCCTCCCAGCGCCCGCGCAGCAGGTCCTTGGCGATGAACCCCTGCCCGTGCTTGAGGAAGCCGAAGCGCTGGGAGTCGAAGTAGTTCACCACTCCGACCCGCTGCACCTCCGCCACGCTCTCCGGGACCCGCAGGGCCTCCGGGGTGGAGAGATCGCGCACCGTGACCTCGAAGCGGTTGGCGGAGATGTTGCCCGAGGAGAGCGGCTGGCCGGTGCGGCCGATCAGCTTCAGGCGCAGATCCCCGCTCTGCACCACCTCGGACTCGCCCAGCGCCCCGCCCAGCACCCCCACCAGCTGCTCGGTGCGGCCCTGCTTGTCCTTGAGGCCGCAGACGGAGAGGTCGCGGCGGCGGACGGCGAAGTCCCGGGAGATCCGCTCCAGCGCCTGGAGGGTGGAGATCTTCTGCTTGTCCATCCGGTAGACCCACACCGGGCCCTGCGCCTCGGGCTGGAAGCGGTAGCCCTCGCGCACCACGAAATCCTCCGGGCGCTGCTTGATCTTCACGCGGCGCGGTTAGCAGAAGGCGGAAGTCTCGTAAAGCGCGAGGCGCGTGGTACTCTTTCTTCCACCGGGGGACTCGTGTCCGTCTGCGCCGTCTGCTACCGCGAGAACGAGCCGGTCGCGGGGCGCTGCCCGTCCTGCGGCGCGCCGCGCGAGGCCCCCCGGGCGCCGGCGACGGCCAGGGTTCCCGCCCCCGCCGCGGCCGGATCGGGACCCCGCCTGACGCTGCGGGGAGGGAACGGCGAGGTGGTCGAGTACCCGCTGGGGCAGAGCAACGTGCTGGGGCGCAGCACCACCGCCTCGGTCCGCCTCGCCGACCGCGAGGTCTCGCGCAAGCACAGCCAGATCGACAAGGAGGGCGAGGAGTACGTGCTGCGCGACCTGGGCTCCTCCAACGGGACCTTCCTCAACGGCAAGCGCATCTACGGCCCCGCCCGGCTGAACGACGGCGACGAGGTGATGATCGGCACCTCGCGGATGGAGTTTCGCCTCTGGAGCGGCCCGGTGCGGGCGCGAAACGCGGAGATCGTCCACACCGGCCAGACCGGCGAGCTGGAGGGAGTGGTGGCCCGCACCTCCGCCAAGGCGAACTTCGTGCCGGTGGAGCAGATCAAGGACGTCAACCAGCTGCGCCGCGACTACGAGCGCCTGCGGGTGGGGCACGAGTTCTCCACCTTCGTCCGGCTGGAGCGGAACCTCAACGAGCTGCTCGAGCGCATCCTCGAGGTGGCCTTCGATCTCATCCCCTGCGACAACGGCGTCATCCTCCTGCGCGATCCCCACTCCCAGGAGCTGGTGATCCAGGCCATGCGCCAGCGCAAGCCGGGGGAGGGGAAGGTGCTGGTCTCGGACACGCTGCTCGCCCAGGTGCAGCTCACCAAGGAGGGGGTGCTCACCTCCGACGCCATCGCCGACAAGCGCTTCCAGGCCTCGCACTCCATCATCGCCCTGGGGGTGCGCAGCGCCATGGCCGTGCCCCTGCTCAGCTCCTCGGGCGACGAGGTGAAGGGGATCATGTTCCTCGATTCCCGCGAGCGCATCGCCGCCTTCACCACCAAGGACCTGGAGGTGCTCTCGGCCATCGCCGCCCAGGCCTCGGTGGCGCTGGAGAACAGCGAGTACGCCCGGGCCCTGGAGCACGAGGCCACCCAGCGGGCCCAGCTCGCCCGCTTCCTCTCCCCGGCCCTGGTGGAGCAGGCGGCGCGGGGGAACATCGAGCTCTCCAAGGGCGGGGCGCTCACCGAGCTGACCATGCTCTTCAGCGACATCCGCGGGTTCACCAGCATCGCGGAGAAGCTTCCCGCCCAGGAAGTGGTCAGCATGCTCAACGACTACTTCGAGCTGATGGTGGACATCCTCTTCGAGCACAACGGCATCCTCGACAAGTTCATCGGCGACGCGATCATGGGGCTCTGGGGCGCTCCCGTCAGCCGCCCCGACGACGCCACCAACGCCGTGCGAGCGGCGGTGCGCATGCAGAAGCGGGTCGCGGAGTGGAACGAGGAGCGCGTGGCCCAGGGCAAGGTCCCCCTGCGCATCGGCATCGGCCTGCACACCGGGCACGTGGTGGTGGGGAACATGGGGTCCTCGAAGGCCCTGAGCTACACCGCCATCGGCGACGGAGTGAACCTGGCCTCGCGGCTCTGCGGCGTGGCCCGGGAGGACATGGTGGTGATCTCCGAGGAGTGCGCGCGCCGGGCGGGAAAGGAGAAGTTCGTGCTCGAGCCGCTGCCCCCGGCCAAGGTGAAGAACCGGGAGGCGCCGGTGGAGATCTACCGGGTGCTGGAGGCGCTGGAGTAGACAGAAGGAAAACTTGCGCGATGGATCCGCTGGTCCACACTGCCCCACATGGCGGATCCCGTCGCACCCAGGTCACAGCCTCCGCTGGCCAGAAAGCGCGCCGTGCAGCGCTGCCCCAACTGCGACATCCGCTGCGACGTGAGCCTGTTCGTGGACGGGTCGCTGGCCCGCTGCGGGCACTGCGGCGTCCGCTTCGAGGTGCACCGGGAGAAATCCGCTCCTCCCTCGCCCCCGCGGGCCACCCCTGCCGCGCCCCCGCCGGACGCGCCGCCCGAGCCGCCCTTGCCGAAGCTGGAGGGGTTCGCCGTCCTCGCCCGCATCGGCCAGGGCGGGATGGGCGAGGTCTTCCGCTGCGCACGCGAATCCGATCGGCTCCCGGTGGCGGTGAAGATCCTCACCCCGCAGATGGCCGCCGTTCCCGACTACGTCCGCCGCTTCGGCCGTGAGGCGGCCGCGATGGCCCAGCTCGACCACCCGGGGATCGTGCGGCTGGTGGGGCGGGGCCGGGCGGGCCCGCACGTGTACATCGCCATGGAGCTGATCGACGGCGAGTCGCTGCGGGCCTGGGCCCACCGGAACCGCCCCACGGCCCGGCAGCTCGCGGTCCTGCTCTCCCAGGTGGCCCACGCCCTGGCCTACGCGCACGCCCGGGCGGTGGTGCACCGCGATCTCAAGCCCGACAACGTGCTGGTGACGCAGGACCTGCGCACCAAGGTGCTCGACTTCGGGCTCGCCGGCCTGCACGCCGAGGGCGCGCAGTGCCTCACCCAGAGCAACGTGGCCATGGGGACCGCGAACTACATGGCCCCGGAGCAGCGCAAGGACGCCAAGCGGGCCGACCACCGCGCCGACCTCTACTCCTTCGGGGTGATGATGTACGAGCTGCTCACCGGGGAGCTGCCGGTGGGCAGGTTCGCCCCGCCCTCACGGCTGGTGCAGAACCTCGATCCCCGCTGGGACAACCTGATCGAGCGCTGCCTGGAGCCGGACCCGCGCGCCCGCCCCCACAGCGCGCTGGAGCTGGCGCACGCGCTGGAGGCGCTGGCGGGCATCGCCCGGACCCTGCAGCTCGCCCCCCGCACCCGAAAGAACGCGCGCAAGTCGGCGGTCTGGTCCTGGCTGGGGCTGGGGACCGCGGTCGCGGTGATGCTGGGGGTGGCCGGGCTGCGGGTGTCGCAGGACCACAAGTCGCCCAGGCCGTCCCTGGCCAAGGCCATGGCGAAGCGGGCGATGCGGCTGCAGGAGCAGCACTAAGGGGTCTTCTTCGCCCCGTTCTTCGGCCGGTAGAAGATCACCACGGTCAGGCAGTGGAACTCGTTGTCGCTGGACTGCGTCACCGTCCGGTCGACGATCTCCAGGTCGCCGTTCGCCCGCAGCCAGCGGGTCACCTGCTCGCCGAGATCGTCGCGTTCCTTGGCCTTGGTCGCCGAGAACACCTTCACGC
Source organism: Myxococcales bacterium (assembly GCA_035498355.1). Classification (GTDB taxonomy): domain Bacteria; phylum Myxococcota; class Myxococcia; order Myxococcales; family 40CM-4-68-19; genus 40CM-4-68-19. The sequence goes on from DATKAG010000064.1 coordinate 11,100, forward strand.
CCGTGAACATCCCGCCCCTCCGGGGTGTCGACCGGGGAATCATCCACCCGGCGGTGCGGAAGTCAATGACCGCCGCTGGCGCCGCAGGCAAGCGGTAACTACGTTGCGCCATGCCTGCCTCCGGCATGCCCTCGCGAGACGCGCTGCAGCAACTCCTCGACGGGCTGCAGACGTTCATCCGCGAGCACCTGGCGCTGGCCCGGGTGGAGGTGAAGCAGGACCTCCGCAGCCTGGGGCACGACGTGGCGCTCGGGGCGGCGGGAGTGCCCGCCCTCTTCACCGGCTACCTGCTGCTCATGACAGCCGTTGGTCTGCTCCTGGCGATCTGGCTGCCGTCCTGGGCGGCCTTCGGGATCGTCGCGGTGCTGAACCTCGCCGCCGGCGGGGCCGTCACCCTCTCGGGGATGCGCCGGGCGAAGCGCAACCGGGTGGAGCTGAGCCGTACCGCGAGCGAGCTCCGGAGGGACCGGGACTGGCTGGCGTCCTTGCCCAAGGCGCCGGAGGAGGGAACGCATGCCTGAAAACCCGAGGGAAGCCGCGGCGATCCGGGCCGGCATCGAGCGCGCCCGCCAGGACATCGAGCAGTCCGTCAACGCCTTGCGGGCCAACGTCTCCGACTCGCTCAACTGGCGGAGCTTCGTGCGCCGCCACCCCGGGTCATGCTTCGCCTCCGCGCTGGTGGCGGGGCTGCTCATCGCCCGCGCCACCTCGAGGTGAGCCATGGAAGAGATGCCGGGCAAGACGCAGCTTCCCCCGATGCCGAGCGGCCCGCCGCCCGATGAGGCGGCGTTCCAGCGCGGCATCGCCTTGGGGCGCGACTACGCCTCGCTCGCCGTCCGCCGCGTCGGGGCGTGGGCGGAAGAGCATCCCGGCCAGATGCTGCTGGCCGGCCTCGCGGCCGGGTTCGTGCTGGGCAAGCTCCTCTTCCCCGGGCGAAAGCAGGTCATCGAGGAGGCGGACTGACCGGAGCCCGCGGCTCGGCCCGCGCGGCCGGCGACAGCCCTACCCCGTGGCGGTAGACCAGGGCTCCTCCGAGCACGGTCACCGCCAGCAGGATCGCCGCCGCGGCGAATGCCGAAGCCAGGTAGAGGGTCCGGGCCCGCAAGGGCAGGGCGAGCTTGGACGCCCAGCGCCATCCGGCGACGGGCAGCCAGAGGGCCGTGGCCACGTACGCCACCACCTCGTGGAGATTGAGCAGCGCCTCCCCCGCGGCGCTGTGCGCTCCCACCCTCGCTTCCGCTCCCCATCCGCTGGCCACGGCGAGCAGGGCGAAGCCGGCTCCCAGCATCGTGGTCCAGCGGCCCGTGTAGAGGAGGGCCTCGCGCCGGAGCAGCAGCCCGAAGATGTCCGCCAGCGGCGCCAGCAGGAGGAGCCCCACCGCGAAGTGCACGATGAAAGGGTGGAACTCGCCG
>DATKAG010000065.1:0-4822 GCA_035498355.1 Myxococcales bacterium
GCTGCTTGTGGCGGGGGTTGGCGGTGCAGATCACCCGCACGACGCCCTTGCGCCGGATCACCTTGCACTTCACGCAGATCTTCTTCACCGAAGCGCGGACCTTCACGGCTTCCTCCAGCCGATGAAAACACCCCGAAAATCGCTTTCCTTCGTTCCGCACCCCTCACTTTCGGCTCGCGCCGGCGGGGCCCACCCGGAACCAAGGGAGCGCGGGTGATTAACAGGCGCGCCGCACCTTGTCAAGGTAGCGTCCGTGGCTGAACGACCGGCCGGACGGTCGCCCGGGGAAAGGGGGTCCGGATGGGCGCACGTTCTGCGGTCTGTGGGCTGTGGATGCTCGCCTTCGTGGCCCGGCCGGAGCCCGGCCTGGAGGTGGGCGGCAACCTCGGCGGCGGCCGGTACAAGGCGTACGGCTGCGCCGAGTCGGTGCCCACCTACTACGGGGAGACCTCCTACGCCGGCAACGTGCGCTACCGGGCCGAGAACGGCGTGACGGTGGCGGTGGACGCGAGTGGATCCAACAGCACCGTGCGATCGGGCCCCGACCTCGCGCGCGACGGATACGCCGTCGCCGGCCGGCTCGGCTGGCACTCCCAGTACGGCGGCGGCGAGGCGGGCATCGGCTGGCTGCGGCGCGAGGGGAAGACCAATCCCTATCCCTCGGCGACGCTCTGGCTGGGCCTTCCCGAGATCCACGCCTTCGGCACCCTCATGGCCAACCGCTACGCGGTGGACCAGGGCGACCTCACCGTGGGCCTGGGGCATTCCAGCCGCTGGATCAACGCCAACCTCGGTGCGAGCGCGCAAGGGCTGGCGCTGGACCTGGAGGGGAAGCTCACCCGCTACGTCTCGCCCACCGTCTCGGTCCGCTACCAGAACGACAGCGTCTGGAACGTGGCCGCGGGACTGACGTTCCGCTGGGACCCGGGAGGGCGGGAGCGCGAGCAGAGGTGGTGAGGTCTCAGTGGCGGACGACTTCGATCCAGCGGCATTGCTTCGGTCCGGTGAAGGCTGCCGCCCAGATCTGCATGCTCTTCGAGAGCAGGCCGGGGCGGGTGTCGGAGAGGGTCTCGCCGGGCTGGAGCAGGACCTGGGGGCCGCCACCCAGGCAGTCGTCCTCGGGGCGGGAGCGGGCGGCGACGGCGTCGCCCAGGAGGATGGGATCGGAGCTGCCGTTCTTCAGCTCCACCCGCACGCTGTCCTTCACCTTGGTGGCCTTGGCGGTCAGGCCGGCGGCCGAGGTCTTCAGGGTCTCGGAGGCGATGGCCTCGGCCTTGAGGGTGAGCGAATGGCCCTCGCCTTTCGCGCCGCCTCCCTGGAGCGTCCAGGCCACCTCGACGTCCGCGCCGCCCGTGGCCTTGGCCGCGTCCACCCAGATGGGCAACAGCGGCCCCGGTTGCACCGACTGGCGGAACTTGCAGTCGGCCTTCTCGCCGCCGCTGCCGCCGCTCCAGGAGCCGTCCGGGGCGCCGAAGGTGATGTTGGCGATGCCGCAGGCGTTCTCCCCCGCGCCGGGAAGGAGGAAGAGGGCCTTCACCGGCTGTCCCGGCCAGTGGAAGAGGTAGAGGTGGGCGGCGGCGATCAGGGCGATCAAGGCCGGGTGAGGACCTGCGGTCCGTCCTCCGTCACGGCGATGGTGTGCTCCCAGTGGCTGGAGAGCTTGCCATCGCGGGTCACCACCGTCCAGCCGTCGGGCAAGGTGTCCACCTCGTGCGTGCCCAGGTTGATCATCGGCTCGATGGCCAACACCATCCCCGGCCGCATGCGCGGGTTGGGCTGGCCCCGCGTCCAGAGCGAGGGCCCGTAGTTCGGGACCTGCGGATCCTCGTGCAGCTTCTTGCCGATGCCGTGGCCCACGTAGTCGCGCACGATCCCGTAGCCGAAGGGCGCCACGTGCGCCTCGATGGCGGCGCCGATGTCGCTGATCCGGTTGCCCGGCTTCATGGCGGCGATGCCCTTCTCCAGCGCCTTGCGCGTCTCTTCCACCAGGCGGGCGGCCTCGGGCGAGACCTTGCCCACCGGCACCGTGCGCGCCGAGTCGCCGTAGTAGCCCCGCTTGATCACCCCGTAGTCGAGCTTGAGGAGATCGCCTTCCAGGAGCTTGCGGCGGGTGGGGATGCCGTGCACCACCTGCTCGTTCACCGAGATGCAGATGTTCTTGGGAAAGCCGTAGAGGCCCTTGAAGGCGCAGATCCCGCCCCGGCGCACGGTCTCGCGCTCGGCGATGTCGTCCAGCTCCTCCAGGGTGACGCCCGGCGCCGTCGCCCGGGTCAGCTCCTCGAGCACCTCGTAGACGATGAGGGAGGCCTCGCGCATCCAGGCCACCTCTTCGCGCGTCTTGATCTCAATGCCGCCCGGCATCCGTCTCCAGCGCCTGGACGATGCGCTTCTCCACCTCGTCCACGGTACCCACGCCGTCCACCGCCCGCACCACGCCCCGGGCCTTGTAGTAACCAGTGAGCAGGGCCGTCTTGCTCTCGTACTCCGTCATCCGCTGGCGGACCCGATCGGGCATGTCGTCCGGGCGGACGGCCAGCTTCTCGCCGTCCTTGTCGCAGAACCCCGTCCGCCGGGGCGGCGCGTCCTTGCCGTAGGAGGTCTGGCACTTCGGGCAGGTCTGCCGGCCGGAGAGGCGGCCCACCAGAACCTCGGTGGGCACCTGCAGGTCGATGACGTGGTCGATCTTCCGTCCCCGGCGCTGCAGCATCTCGTCCAGCGAGGTGGCCTGGGGGACGGTGCGGGGGAAGCCGTCGAGGAGGAAGCCCTTCGCCGCCGACGGCGAGGCCAAGGCCTCGTCGATGATCCCGTTGACGATCTCGTCGGGCACCAGCTTGCCCGCGTCCATCAGCGCCTTGGCCTTCTTCCCCAGCGCCGTGCCGTCCGCCACCGCCTTGCGCAGGATGTCGCCGGTGGAAAGCTGGGGAATGCCGTACCGGGCGGTGATCCGCTTCGCCTGCGTTCCTTTTCCTGCCCCCGGCGGCCCGAGGAAGATGACGTTCACGCGCCCCCCTTACGCTGCGGCCGGAGCGCCCATGCTGTCGCGGCGGCCGCGGATGCGGGGCCCCCGGGGACCGGTGAAGCCCTCGTAGTGCCGGGTGATCAGGTGGCTCTCGATCTGCTGCACGGTGTCCAGGGCGACGCCCACCACGATCAGCAGGGCGGTGCCGCCGAACTGGAAGGGAACGTTGTACTTGGTGATGAGGATGCTGGGCAGCACGCAGACCGCGGAGATGTAGATGGCCCCGCCGAAGGTGATGCGGGAGAGCACGTGGTCGATGTACTCGGCCGTCTTCTTCCCCGGCCGGATGCCGGGCACGTAGCCGCCGTACTTCTTGAGGTTGTCGGCCACGTCCACCGGGTTGAAGGTGACCGCGGTGTAGAAGTAGCAGAAGAAGATGATCCCGATCACGTACAGGCCGTCGTAGATCCACCCGCCGCGGGTCATCGCGTCGGCGAAGGGCTTGAAGGCCGGGATCCAGGTGGCCAGGGTGGCGGGGAAGAGGAGGATGGAGCTGGCGAAGATGGGCGGGATCACGCCCGACATGTTCACTTTCAGCGGCAGGTGGGTGCTCTGCCCGCTGAACGTCTGCCGGCCCACCACCCGCTTGGCATAGTGCACGGGGATCTTCCGGTAGGCGCGCTCGACGAAGACGATCACCGCGATGGTCACCACCATCACCAGGGCGAGCACCAGCACCTGGATGTCCGATCCCTCCGCCTTGTCCTGGAAGGTGGTCCAGGTCTGCAGCGCCGCCTGGGGGATGCGGGCCACGATGCCGGCGAAGATGATCAAGGAGATGCCGTTGCCGATGCCTCGCTCGGTGATCTGCTCGCCCAGCCACATGATGAAGGCGGTGCCGGCGGTGAGGGTGATGACGGTGAGGAGGCGGAAGCCCCAGCCCTTGACGTCGTCGGGGACCACGCTCTCGTTGCCCGCCTTCACCGACTCCAGGTAGCGGGCGATGCCGAAGCCCTGGACGATGGAGAGGATGATGGTGCCGTAGCGGGTCCACTGGGTGATCTTGCGCCGCCCCATCTCCCCTTCCTTGGAGAGCTTCTCCAGGGTGGGCACCACCACGGTGAGGAGCTGGAGGATGATGCTGGCGCTGACGTACGGCATGATCCCCAGGGCGAAGATGGAGAGCTGCTCCAGGGCGCCGCCGGTGAAGAGGTTGAAGAGGTTGAGGAAGCCGCCGCTGGACTCGATCGCCTTCTTCATCACGATCCGGTTCACCCCGGGGGCGGTGACGAACACGCCCACCCGGTAGACCGCGAGGCAGAAGAGGGTGAAGAGGAGCCGCTTGCGCAGTTCCTGGATCTTGAACAGGTTCGAGAAGGCGTTGGCGAACGACACGGGGGCTCCCTGGGGTGAAGTCTACGCCTTCTTCGCCGCGGCCGCGGCCTTTCTTTCCTCGGCCTTGCGCTGCTGGGGCGTGACCTTGGGGGGGATGACGATCACCTCCGCCTTGCCCCCCGCCTTCTCGATCTTCTCCCTGGCCGAGGCGGAGAACTTGTGCGCCTTGACCGAGACGGCCTTGCTCAGCTCCCCGTCGCCGAGGACCTTCAGCCCGTCCTTGCGGTCCTTCACCGCGCCCGCCTCCACCAGCTTGTCCAGGTCCACCTCGGCGAGGCCCAGCCCCTCCAGGTCGCCCACGTTCACCAGGGCGTACTCCACCCGGAACGGGTTGGTGAACCCGCGCTTGGGGATGCGCCGCTGGATGGGCATCTGCCCGCCCTCGAAGCCGATGAAGTTCATGTTGCCGGTGCGGGCCTTCTGCCCCTTGCCGCCCCGGCCCGCGGTCTTGCCCGTGCCGCTGGCCTG
>DATKAG010000066.1:0-8062 GCA_035498355.1 Myxococcales bacterium
GCTCCTCCCGGAACGCCCGGAGCCTCTCCCGCAGCTCGGGACGCTTGCCGGCGAGGATGGCGACGGCCAGCAGGGCCGCGTTGGCCGCCCCCGACTTGCCGATGGCCAGGGTCCCCACCGGGATGCCCTTGGGCATCTGCACGATGGAGAGCAGCGCGTCGGCGCCGCCCAGCGTGGTGGAGGGGACGGGCACGCCCAGCACCGGCAGCAGGGTCTTCGCCGCCACCACCCCGGGCAGGTGCGCCGCGCCGCCAGCGCCGGCGATCAGGACCTCCAGCCCGCGCCCTTCGGCGCTGGACGACCACTCCAGCACCTGCTCCGGTGTGCGATGCGCGGACAGGACGCGCATCTCGTGCTCCACGCCGAATTCCTTCAAGATCTCAACGGCGCCCTGGAGCACCTCCAGGTCGGTCTTGCTCCCCATGATGATGCCCACGAGCGGTTTCGCCATGTGCGCGCGGGTAGCAAACGGCGCCTGGCCGGTCAAGCTGATACGCTTCGCTTCGTGAACCACCGCCTGCTGGACGTCCGCGGCCTGAAGCTGCACGCGGTCGAGCGCGGAGAGGGAGAGATGGCCGTGCTCCTGCACGGCTGGCTCGATCACGCCGGCTCGTTCGACCTGCTCGCGCCGCTCTTGCCGGGTCGCACGGTGGCCCTCGACTTCCGCGGCCACGGCGACTCCCAGTGGGTGGGGCCGGGCGGCTTCTACCACTTCGTCGATTACATCGCCGACCTGGACGGCGCGCTGGAGGCGCTCTCACCACAAGAATCGGTGCGCCTGGTGGGCCACTCCATGGGAGCGGCGGCGGGGCTGGTCTACGCGTCCACCCGGCCCGCCCGGATCTCGCACCTGACGATGATCGACGCGGTCCCGCTGAGCATCTCCACCCAGGAGATCCCGGCGCGGCTGGGCAGCTACCTGGAAGACCTGCGGCACATCCCCCGCAACCGCCGCCGGGTGGAGTCGGTGGAGGACGCAACCCAGAGACTCCTGAAGAACAACAGCCTGCTCTCTCCCAGCGCGGCGCGCCTGCTCGCCCAGGGCGGCATCGCCCCCGATCCCGAGCAGGAGAACGCGCTCGCCTGGAAATGGGATCCGCTGCTGCGCGCGCACTCTCCCCTGCCCTTGAGCGAGCCGGTGCTGCAGCTGATCTGCGCGCAGGCCAAGGTACCCATCCTCGCCTTGCGCGGGGAGACGGGAATGCTCCCGGACGAGCCGGATCTGCGCGCCCGCTTTCCCCACTTGAAGATGACGGTGCACACCGTTCCGGGGACGGGCCACCACGTCCACCTCGACGCCCCGGGACCTGTGTCGGAGCTGATCAGAGCGAGCTGGAAGAGCGGCGGCTGACGCGACTCGACGCGTCTTGATTTCACTTCCCGACAAACCGGCATCGTTTCGCCGCTGGCGCCTCCCGCGCCTCCCCGTTCACACGAGGGTCCACCATGCTCCGTCGATGCCTGACGTTCGCCGCCGCGGCAGCTGCCGTGCTCGTCGGTCCCAGGGCGATGGCGGCGAGCTGCGAAAGCCTCACCGGCCTGGCCTTGCCCCATGCCACCGTCACCCTTGCCCAGTCGGTTCCCGCGGGCAGCTTCACCGCTCCCGGCGGCCAGGTCTTTCCCAACCTCCCCGCCTTCTGCCGGGTGGCGGTCGTCTCCACGCCCAGCCCCGACTCGCACATCAACCTCGAGGTCTGGATGCCGGCCTCGACCTGGAACGGCCGCTACCAGCAGGAGGGCAACGGCGGCTTCGCCGGCGCCATCCCCTACGGCTCGCTCGCTCCGGCCCTCTCCGCCGGCTACGCCACCGCGGGCACCGACGACGGGCACGTGGGCGGGACCGCCACCTTCGCGCCCGGCCATCACCAGCAAGTGATCGACTTCGGCTTCCGCGCCCTGAAGGAGACCACCGACTGCGCCAAGGCGGTGATCGCCGCCTTCTACGGGCGGAACCCTGCGCGCTCCTACTTCGTGGGCTGCTCCGACGGAGGGCGCGAGGCGCTGATGGAGGCGCAGCGCTTCCCCGAGGACTTCGACGGGATCTCCGCCGGTGCGCCGGCCAACGACTGGACGCACCTCTTCACCGGATTCGTCTGGAACCAGCAGGCGCTGTTCGCCGACCCGGCCGGCACGGTGCCGCCGCAGAAGCTGCCCGCGATCCAGGCGGCGGCGCTGGCCCGGTGCGACGGGCTGGACGGGATCCTGGACGGCCTGCTCAACGATCCGCGCAAGTGTCATTTCGATCCGGCGGCGATCCAGTGCGGGGGCGCGGAGACCGACAGCTGCCTGACGGCGGCACAGGTGGCGTCGGTGCGGGCGATCTACGCGGGTCCGCGCAACCCGCGCACCGGCCGGCAGATCTTCCCTGGGTACGAGGCGGGGGCGGAGGCGGCGGCGGGCGGATGGTCCGCCTGGATCACAGGGCCGTTCCCACTGGCGGGCGCGCCCACCATCCAGGCCTTCTTCGGCGACCAGTTCTTCACCTACATCATCTACGAGGACCCGGCCTGGGATTACCGGAAGATGAACTTCGACTACGACGTCTCCTTCGCCGACCGGACCACCGCGGGCACCATCAACTCCACCAGCCCCGACCTGAGCCGCTTCCGGGCCCACGGCGGCAAGCTGATCCAGTGGCACGGCTGGGACGACCCGGCCATCGCCCCGCGCAGCTCCATCGATTACTTCGAGAGCGTGCTGGCCCGCTCCGGCCGCGGCGATCGGGCCCTGCGCGAGACGCAGGAGTTCTACCGCCTCTTCCTCGCCCCCGGCGTCCTGCACTGCGGCGGCGGCCCCGGCCCCAACGTCTTCGACACCGTGGCCCCGCTGGTGCAGTGGGTGGAGAACGGCGTGGCCCCGCAGCGGATCACCGCCACCAAGTACAACGGCGACAACCCGGCCAACGGCGTGGCCATGACCCGCCCGCTCTGCCCCTTCCCGCAGTTCGCGGAGCACAAGGGCCACGGCAGCACCAACGACGCGGCCAGCTTCGTCTGCAAGGAGGAGAACGACGACGGCCACCACCACGGCCGGTACGACGACGACTAGAACTTCATTCCTTGGGTGACGGAGTGCCGAGGCAGCGGCCGGCTTGGCAGACCAGCCCTGGTTCGCACTCGTCGGTGAGATAGCAGGACTGACCGAACTTCAATCGCGCTGGGTCATGGCGCTCACCGGAGCTGGCAGGCGCGAACTCGACGGTCATCGGGCTGCCCCGGATCGCGCCCACCAGCCCTCCGATCAGTCCCCCGGCCAGAAAGCCGAGGACACCGCCCGCGGCTGCCTTCGAGCCAGCGGAGGCGGAGAAGCAAAAGAAAACCTCATTGCCACGCGGGCAAGGGGGGTCGCTGCCCGATGCGCCGCCGGCGGTGGCAAGTACCGCGCCGCCGATGAGACCGCCGATGAGAATGCCCCTGCCAGCGCCGAGCAAGGAACTCCTGAATTCGATCGACCGCAGGGCCGCTTCGGGCACGGCGCGCCGTTGCAATGTGTCTGCCTGCACCCAGTCCGTGGTCGGGCCGCGAATCTTCAGCTCGAGCACCCGCTCGCGTTCCACCTTGTCCCCGCTGCTCCACTCCACCTCCGCATTCTCCGGCACCAGACGCCTCAGTTCCACGCGCTCCCCTGGAGTGAGCGGCTGCTGGAACCTTCGCGTCGACGCGCACGAGACCGCGCAAGTGGACAGAACGACGAGCAGTGGCATCGGCGTCTTGCCCATTCGGGGAATCGCCTTTCACGCATCTGTGCCACCGACTGTGGATTTCCCCCGCCGGCCACGAGCACGTCTGGATGGCGCGGTTCTCAGGGCATCCCGGTGACGGCGCGCACCGAGTAGTAGCTCGCCTCCGGGTGCCAGACGATGATGGCGCTGGTGCTCTGCTCCGGCACCATCTGGTGCGCTTCGGTCAAGGTGATGCCGATGCGCTCCGGGTGGAGGATGGCCCAGACGCCCATCTGGTCGGCCAGGTCGGGCCAGGCGGGATAGCCCGCGGAGTAGCGCTTGCCCTGGTCGGGCGGCAGGCCCATCTCGGCGCGCACCCGGCGGTGCCAGTACTCGGCCATCGCCTCAGCCGTCTCCACCGCCAGGCCGTGCAGGTAGTACGCCTTGGTGAACTCGCCCCCCGCCTCCCATTCCGCGCAGAGTTTCGTCGCCCGGTCGCCCACCGTGACCGCCTGGAAGGCCACCACGTCGTCCTCGGAGAAGAAGTCCGCCAGGCACTTGCGCGGGGTCTCGATCTTGCGGGGGAAGTTGAACTTCCAGAGCGGCGTCCGGCTCTTGGGGTCCAGCACCGTCAGGTCGTTGCCCTTCGCCGAGCAGGGGAAGTAGCCGTAGATCACCTTGGGCTGAAGCCAGCCGTTGCGGATGCACTCCTCCTGCAGCTCGTGGCGGCGGGCGGCGAACTCGTCGGCGATCAGCTTCTGGTATGTCTCCTTGGACTTCACCTTCACGCCCCACTGCAGCTTGTAGAGCTCGATCAGGTCCAGGCAGTCGAAGATGTCGCGCAGGGCCAGGTCCTCGGGCGGCACGATGCGCGTCCCCCAGAAGGGCGGCGAGACCTTGGGCGGCTCGCCCACGCTGCGCGGGGCCACGTCGGTGACCGCCACCAGCTGCTGGCCCGCCGTCCGCTCCGCGCCGGCGATCACCATGCTCCGGTGCAGGTGCGCCTCCCGCTTCAGCTTGTCGTGCAGCCTGAGGCGCTCGTTCTCGTCCTGGAGCAGGTTCATGGTGTCCAGGCCCTCGAAGGCGTCGCGGCAGTAGAAGACGCCGCCCTCGTACAGCCGGTCGGTGCTCTCCACGTACGCCGTCCGCCAGCCGTACTTGCGATTGATGGCCGCTCCGCCGATGAGGATGGGGAGCTTGAGGCCCCGGCGGTCCATCTCCTGCACCACCAGCGGCATCTGCCGGGAGGTAGAGACCAGCAGGGCGGAGAGGCCGATGGCATCCGCCTTCTTCTCCACCGCGGTGTCCACGATCCGGTCCACCGGCACCTGCTTGCCCAGGTCGTGCACGGTGTAGCCGTTGTTGGAGAGGATGGTCTTCACCAGATTCTTGCCGATGTCGTGCACGTCGCCGAACACCGTGGCCAGCACCACCGACCCCCGGGAGTAGGAGTCGTTCTTCTCCATGAACCCTTCCAGGTAGGCGACGGCCTTCTTCATCACCTCCGCGCTCTGCAGCACGAAGGGGAGGATCAGCTCGCCCGCCCCGAACCGGTCGCCCACCTCCTTCATCGCTCCCAGGAGCACGTCGTTGATCACCCCCACCGCCGGGCGGGTCTTGAGGCAGGCGTCGATGGCCTCGATCAGGCCCTTCTGCTGCCGGTCGACGATCATGTGGTGCAGCTTCGCCTCCGGCGTATCGAACTGGCGCTCCTCCTCCACCGCCGCCTTGGCCGGCCCCTTGGACTCGAAGTGGGCGATCAGCCGGGCCAGCGCGTCGTCGCGCCGGGCCAGCACCAGGTCCTCGGCCAGCTCCCGCGCCTCGGCCGGGATCTCGTTCCAGGGCAACACGTCGCGGGGGTTGATGATCGCCGCGTCCAGCCCCGCCTTCAGGCAGTGGGTGAGGAACACCGAGTTGAGGATGGGCCGGGCCTGCTTGGAAAGCCCGAAGCTGACGTTGGACACCCCCAGCACGGTGAGCGCCCCGGGCAGCTTCTCCTTCACCAGCCCGATGCCCTCGATGGTCTCCACCGCGCTGTTCTTGTACTGCTCGTCGCCGGTGGCGAGGGTGAAGGTGAGGACGTCGAAGAGGAGCTGCCAGGGTTGCAGCCCGTCCTTCAGGGCCCGCTCGTAGATCCGCCGCGCCACCTCCAGCTTGCGGTCGCGGGTGAGCGCCATCCCCTTCTCGTCGATGGCCATGGCCACCGTGCAGGCGCCGTACTGCTTGAGCAGGGGGAACAGCTTGTCGATCTTCTCCCAGCCCCGCTCCAGGTGGACGGAGTTGACGATCCCCACCCCCGGCAGCCACTCCAGCGCGGCCGCCACCACCTCGGGCTCGGTGGAGTCGATGCAGAGCGGCGCCTCGATCTGTCCGGAGAGCACCCGCACCACCCGGGTCATGGTCTCCAGCTCGTCGGCCCGCTCGGTGAGCGCGACGCAGACGTCCAGCGCGTGCGCCCCCCCGTCCACCTGCTCGCGGGCCACGCCGAGGATGCCGGTGATGTCGTTCGCCAGCAGCAGCTCCTTCATCTTCTTGCTGCCCTGCGAGTTCACCCGCTCGCCGATGATCAGCGGCCGCGGCTCCTGGTGCAGCGCCGCCGCCTTCAGCCCGCTGGAGAGCATGGGCACCCGCCGGGGCGGCTTGCGCGCCGCCCCGTGGTCGCGGATGGCCTCCACCACCTGCCGCAGGTGCTGAGGCCCCGTTCCGCAGCAGCCGCCCACCACCGAGAGGCGGAAGTCGCGCACGAAGCGCGCCAGGTGCTCGGCCAGCTCGCTGGGCGACAGCGGGTAGACCGCCACGCCCTCGCGGTTCTCGGGGATGCCGGCGTTGGGCTGGCAGGAGAGGGGCAAGGGCGCGTGCTCCGCCAGCGCCCGCAAGGGATCGACCATCTCCCGCGGGCCGGTGGAGCAGTTCAGTCCCATCACGTCGGCGCCGCAGGCGGCGAGCAGCGCGGCGGCGGAGAGCGGCTCGGTGCCCAGGAGCATCCGCCCGCTGGGGTCGAGGGTGATCTGCGCGATCACCGGCACCTGCCGGCCCACCTCCTGCATCGCCTTCTTCGCCCCGAAGATCTGCGCGCGCAGCTCGAGCAGGTCCTGCGCGGTCTCGGCGATGATGCAGTCCACCCCGGACTGGAGGAGGGGGACGGCCTGTTCGCGGAAGATCTCGGTCAGCTCCTGGGGCCGCATCCGCCCCAGGTCGGGGTCGGTGGAGGAGGGAAGGAACCCGCTGGGCCCCAGCGATCCGGCCACGTACCGGGGACGGCCGTCGGCGCGCTGGGCCCGGTCCGCCTCCTCGCGGGCGATGCGGGCGGCCTGGGCATTCACCTCCAGCACCTTGGCGCCCAGGTCGAACTCGTCCAGCTTGGGCCGGCTGCCCCCGAAGGTATTGGTCTCGACGACGTCGCAGCCCACCTCCAGGTAGGAGCGGTGGACCCCGGCCACCACGTCCGGACGGGTGAGCGAGAGCACCTCGTTGCAACCCTGCCGGCCGTCGAAATCGCGCACGCTCAGCTCGCCCGCGAGCTGCATGCGCTGCAGGGTCGTGCCCATGGCCCCGTCGAAAACGACGATTCCACGGGCGATTGCGTCGATGAGGCCCTTTCCGTTCGCCATCGAAGCCGACCACCTTAGCACGCGTCGCCCCGTGGTATTCTTCCCGCGTGGCGGGATCGCAACCGGGAGATCTGGAAGCGCTGCGCGCCGAGCTGGACCGCGTCCGGCGGGAGTCGCTGCGCGCCGCGGCCGAGCGGGCCCGCGCCGAGCAGTACAAGCTACAGCTCGCCTCCGAGGCCCGCGAGCTGGAGGACCTGCGCGAGCGGTCGCACGCCCAGCTCCAGGCCGCCGAAGGCCGCCTGGTGGAGGCGGCCCGGCAGATCTCGGATCTCACCCGCCGCTCCCGCGAGGAGGGAGACGCCCTGCGCGCCGAGCGCGACCAGCTCCGCCAGACGGTGGGCGGGGCCCTCGCGGACGCCGAGGCGGCCAAGGCGGCGCTGGCGATGCTGGAGGCCTCGATTTCGGTGCGCGACGCCTGCGAGGAGGAGGCGAGAGCCGCCGCCCGGTCCGCCGGGGAGCGCGCCGAGGCCGCCACCAGGGACGCCGCCGCCGCCCGGGCGGAGCAGGACCGCCTTTCCGCCGCCGTGGAGGAGGCGCACGCGCGGGCAGAGGGGGCCGACCAGCGCGCTGCCCGGCTGGCCGCTTCCCTGGAATCCGCCCAGATCGCCGCCGCGGCCCTGGAGGAGGATCTGCAGGCCCGCGGCGACGAGATCGCCTCGCTCAAGGAGGAGGCGGCAAAGCTGTCCGAGGCCGAGGGCCACTTGCGCTCCGACCTGGAGGCGGAGCGGCAGAAGTTCCGCTCCCGGGAGATCCGCTTCGCCGAGGAGCTGGAGGCCGAACGGCAGAGGGT
>DATKAG010000067.1:0-5021 GCA_035498355.1 Myxococcales bacterium
GCAGGTAGACGGCCTCGCCCATGAGGGTGAAGCCGCCGCTCGCCACCACTCCCCGGCAGGTGCGCAGGTCCTCGATGAACCCTTCCTCGCTGAAGGGCCGGTAGAGGAGGTTGTCCTCCCGCTCGTCCTCCTTCAGGTCGCGGCGCAGGCCGTAGACCCGGCACTCGATGCCCGTGCGCCGGAGCAGCGCGGGAAGCTCCTGGTTGCCGGCGTAGGTCTGGTAGACGAGCAGGTGTTTCCCCTGCTCGCTGCGGGCGGCGAGGATCTCCGGGCGGAGGATGGGCGGGTGCAGGCTGGTGCGCGGCTTGCGGATGGGCGGGCGGAAGAAGGTGGTGATCAGGTAGTGGTAGGCGCCCGGCACCTTGGCCTTGATGATCCCCTTGGCGAGCTGGAAGGAGGCCTCGTGGCCGGCGATCAACTCCGGCTCGTGCCGGCAGCGGTTGACGATCTGCATGTTGTCCACGGAGATCACCGGCAGGCCGTGGTTCACCCCGTAGAGGTAGCTCCAGCTCTCGAAGTCGCTGATCACCACGTCGGGGCGGAAGCCGTCGGCGATCTCGAAGTACGTCTTGATGTTCTGCGGCCAGCCCCCGGTGAGCGCCCCTTTCAGGTTCTCCAGCAGCGTGCGGAAGTTCCGCACCTCGTTGTCCTCGGTGACGATGGTGAAGCCCCAGATCTTCTTCACTTGAAGGTGATCGTTGGCCCGCTTGGCCAGGTAGTCGTGCGCCCGGCCCGAGACCACCACCTGCACCTCGTGGCGCTGCACCAGCTCGTCGAGCACGACGCGGGAGCGGATGGCGTGCCCCATCCCCTCGCCCACCACGCCGTAGAGGATGCGCATGGACCGGAGTCTCCTACGCGATTCGTTCCAGCACCAGCGGGGCGCGGCGGGGAGCGGCTTCCGCGATGGCCACGGCGGCCCGCATCCTGGCCTCCCCGGCGTCGAGGCGCGCCTCGCTGCTCGCGTACAGCTCGGCCAGTCCCTCGCCCGCCCGCACCTCGTCGCCCACCTTCTTGCGCAGGAGCAGCCCCGCGGCCGGGTCCACCGCCTCTTCCTTCCTCGACCGCCCCGCACCCAGCTCCACCGCGGCCAGCCCCACCTCCCCGGCGTCGAGCGCGGCCAGCTTTCCCGAGCGCGGGGCCCGCACTTCCCGCCAGCAGCGCGGCTGCGGCAGCCGCGAGGGGTCGTCGACCACCCCGGGGTCGCCGCCCTGCGCCTCGATCAGCTCGGCGAACCGGCGCAAGGCGCTCCCGTCGGCCAGCGCCGCCTCCAGCCGGGGACGCGCCTGCGGCGGGGTGACGCCGGCGAGCAGGAGCATCTCCACTCCCAGCCGCAGGGTGAGCTCGCGGACGTCCTTGGGGCCCTTGTTGCGCAGGACATCGATGGACTCGCGCACCTCGACCGCGTTTCCCACCGCGCTCCCCAGAGGCTCGTCCATGGCGGTGAGCAGGGCCACGCACTCGCGGCCCAGGGCCTTGCAGAGGTCCACCATGGTGCGCGCCAGCAGGCGCGCCTCCTTGCGCGTCTTCATGAAGGCGCCCCGGCCCACCTTCACGTCCAGTACCAGGGCGTCGATTCCCTCGGCCAGCTTCTTGCTCAGGATGCTGGAGGCGATCAGCGGCACCGACTCCACGGTGGCGGTGGCGTCGCGCAGCGCGTAGAGCTTGCGATCGGCGGGAGCGATCTGGGCGGTCTGGCCGATCAGGCAGACACCCAGCCGCTCCACCTGGGCGGCGAAGCGCTCGGCGGAGAGATCGACGCGGAACCCGGGGATGCTCTCCAGCTTGTCCAGGGTGCCGCCGGTGTGCCCCAGGCCGCGGCCGGAGACCATCGGCACCTTGACCCCGCAGACCGCGGCCAGGGGCGCGAGGGGCAGGGAGATCTTGTCGCCCACCCCGCCGGTGGAGTGCTTGTCCACCTTGCGCCCGGGGATGCGGGAGAGGTCGAGCACCTCTCCCGAGCGCAACATGGCCTCCAACCAGTGGGGCAGCTCGGCCTGCAAGTCCAGGCCGCGGAAGAAGACGGCCATGAGGAAGGCGGCGAGCTGCTCGTCGGCGATCTCGCCACTGGTGGCGCCTTGCACCAGGAAGCGCAGCTCGGCGGGAGTGAGGGCGCCGCCGTCGCGCTTCTTGCGGATCAGATCGTAGGCCCGCATCCCTTCCCGAAAAGGTGGCCGAAGGGCAAGGGAGCGTCAACGTTTCCGCCCCGGGCCGGGTTTGCACCCTCGCGCGCGAGGGGTAGAAGGGGCCGGTGATCATCGAGCCGGGACCCGGGGCGCAGGCGTTCTCCGACGAGCTGGCGGGCCGGCTGCGCGAGGCCGCCGGCAAGCGGAAGGAGTTCCGCACCCACCACCTGCGCGAGGACGGATCGCCCCGCTGGACCAACCGGCTGGCCCTGGAGACCTCCCCCTACCTCCTGCAGCACGCGCACAACCCCGTCGACTGGCGCCCTTGGGGAGAGGAGGCCTTCGAGGTGGCGCGCGCCCTCGACCGCCCCGTCTTCCTCAGCGTGGGATACGCCACCTGCCACTGGTGCCACGTGATGGAGGAGGAGTCGTTCGAGGCCCCGGACATCGCACAGATCCTCAACGAGCGCTACGTGGCGGTGAAGGTGGACCGCGAGGAGCGGCCCGACGTCGACGCCATCTACATGCAGGCGGTGCAGATGCTCACCCAGCAGGGCGGCTGGCCGATGAGCGTCTTCCTCACCCCGGGGCGCGAGCCGTTCTTCGCCGGCACCTACTTCCCCGCCCGGGACGGGGAGCGCGGGGCGCGAGCCGGCTTCCGCACCATCCTCCTCGAGCTGGACCGGGTCTGGCGGGAGGAGCGGCAGCGGGCCGACCAGTCGGCCGGGCAGATCTCCCGGGCGGTGCGGCAGAGCCTCTCCGCCGACTCGCCCACCGGGCTGCCGGAGATCCACGTGCTGCACGGGGCGATGAGCTACTACGCCCAGGTGTTCGACCCGCAGCAGGGCGGCGTGCGGCGGGCGCCGAAGTTCCCCTCCAGCATGAACGTGCGCTTCCTCCTCCGCTACTGGAAGCGCACCGGCGACGAGCAGGCGCTGGCCATGGCCAGGCTGACGCTGACCCGGATGGCGCTGGGAGGGATCTACGACCAGGTGGGCGGGGGGTTCCACCGCTACTCCACCGACGCCCGCTGGCTGGTTCCCCACTTCGAGAAGATGCTCTACGACAACGCCCTGCTCGCCGTCGCCTACGTGGAAGGCTGGCAGGCGACGAAGGAGCCCCTCTTCCGGCGCATCGCCTGCGAGATCCTGGACTACGTCGTTCGGGAGATGACCGATCCCTCGGGCGCCTTCTGGTCGGCGACGGACGCGGACAGCGAGGGCGAGGAGGGCACCTTCTTCGTCTGGACGCCGGCCCAGCTTCGCCTGGCGCTGGGGGAGGAGGACGGGTCGCGCGCCGCGGCGCTCCTCGGCGCCAGCGAGGAGGGGAACTTCGAGGGCAAGAACGTGCTCTCCCTCGACCACGTCCCCCATGCGGAGGAGCAGGCGTTCCTCGATCGCATCCGACCGCCGCTCTACAAGACGCGATCGGCCCGGCCGCCTCCGCTCACCGACACGAAGGTTCTTACCGCTTGGAACGGCCTGATGATCTCCGCTTTCGCCCGCGCCGGGCTGGCCTTCGCGCGGCCGGACTACCTGGAGGTGGCGGGGCGGGCCGCGCAGGCGCTGCTGCGCGCGCACCTCGAAGAAGGCAGACTCTTGCGCACCGGGCGGCACGCCGGCCTCCTGGAGGACCACGCCTTCTTCGCCGCCGGCCTGGTCGATCTCTACGAGGCGACCGGGGAGGGCCGCTGGCTTCAGCAGGCCCTCTCGCTGCACCGGGCCCTGGCGCAAAGGTTCGCGCACCCGGAGGGCGGGTTCCACCGCACCGCGGACGATCACGAGGCGCTGCTCGCCCGGGAGAAGCCGGCCTATGACGGCGCCGAGCCCACCGGCAACTCGGTGGCCGCTCTCACCCTGCTCCGCCTGGCCGAGCTGACCGGAGAGCAGCCGTGGCGGGAGCAGGCGGAGAAGCTGCTCCGCTCCTTCGGCGCGCTGCTCGCGGGCGCGCCGGCGGCGCTGGGCGAGATGCTGCTGGCGGTCGACTTCCTCCTCTCCCGGCCCCGGGAGGTGGTGCTGGTCCGGCCGGCGAAGGGATCGGACGCGGCCCTGCTCGACGTGGTGCGCTCGCGCTTCGAGCCGGCGCAGGTGCTCGTCCGCCACGAGGAGGGAGCCGCGCCCGCCACCAGCCTCGCGCGGGATCGCCCGGCCCAGGCCGGCGAGGCCACCGCCTACGTCTGCGAGCAGGGAGCCTGCCAGCTCCCGGTCACGACGCCCCAGGCGCTGGCCGACCTGCTCGACCGCAGCGGCGTATCCTAGTGGCATGCTCTTCGACTCCCTCGATCTCCGTGGCGTCAGGCTGCGCAACCGGATCGTCGTCTCGCCCATGTGCCAGTACTCGAGCGAGGACGGCTACGCGAACGACTGGCACTTCGTCCACCTCGGCTGCCGGGCGGTGGGCGGGGCCGGCCTGGTGTTCACCGAGGCCGCGGCGGTGACGCCGGAGGGGCGGATCTCGCCCCAGGACCTGGGCATCTGGAAGGACGAGCACGTGCCGGCGCTGGAGCGCATCGTCCGCTTCGTGGAGGCGCAGGGGGCGGCGGCGGGAATGCAGATCGCCCATTCGGGCCGCAAGGGGTCGACGATGCAGCCGTGGAAGGGAAGCCGCGCCCTCTCCCTGGAAGAGGGCGGGTTCCGCCCCATCCGCGCGCCCAGCGCCGTGCCCTTCCGCCCGGACGATCCGGTGCCGGAGGCGCTGGACGGGGCGGGGATCGAGCGGATCGTGAAAGCGTTCGCCGATGCGGCCGGGCGCGCCGCCCAGGCCGGCTTCCGCGTCCTCGAGGTCCACTCGGCGCACGGATATCTCCTGCACGAGTTCCTCTCGCCCCACTCCAACCGCCGCACCGACTCGTTCGGCGGATCCTTCGAGAACCGCATCCGCATGCTGCTGGAGGTC
>DATKAG010000068.1:0-4238 GCA_035498355.1 Myxococcales bacterium
CCCTCGCGACGAATGCGCGCCTGGGGCGCCGGCGTCCTGCCCCCTGGATTCAGGACGCCGGCAAGTTGGAATCGGCAATCGCCGGCTTCTCCGGAGCCGGGGCGACTGCGGCATCGGGAGGGCCGATCAAGAGCGAAACGGTGTAGGCCGCGGCCGCCATCCAGGCCATGACCAGGGCGACCGGAAATCCCCACTCGCGCAGCTTCTCCATGATCGTCGACCTCCAATCTTCGGAGGGACAGGGAGCACGGCGCGTGCCAGCGCGGATCGGGGCCCCGGGGCTGAAAGGCCCATCCCGCGGCCCGGCGCAACCGGTGGCGCTACAGGGGCGCTACCTGCGAAAGGAGCGCGGATCGAGGTGGAAGCGGCGCAGCCAGCGCTGCACCTGCGTGCGCGCCTTCCCCATCTTTCGCGCCACCGCGGTGACGTTGCCGCCGCTCTCCTGCAGCAGCCGGCAGAGCTCCTCGCGACGCGCCGCGTCCGGACCCTCCGCCTCGGAAGGCAGGGGAGGCGCCGCGCCGGCGGCGCGCACCGCCTCGGGAAGGTGTTCCACCTCCACTTGCCCACCCCCGGCGAGCACGGCGGCGCCGGCGAGGCACTTCTCCAGCTCGCGCACGTTCAGCGGCCACTGGTGCCGGAGCAGGGCGCGGGCCGCCTCCACGCTGAAGGTGACCGAGGGGCTGCCGCATTTCTCCAGCAGCGCCGCGGCGAGCCCGGCCAGGTCCTCGCGGCGCTCGCGCAGGGGCGGCAGCCGGCAGTGGTAGCCGGAGAGGCGCGCCAGAAGATCGGTGCGGAAGCGGTCGGCCGCGGCCAGCGCTTCCAGGTCGCGGTTCGTGGCCGCCAGCACGCGGACGTCGATCTTCACCGCCCGCTCCGAACCGACGGCCCGCACCTCCTCCTCCTGGAGCACGCGGAGCAGCGCCGCCTGGGCCGGTGGAGGGAGATCTCCCACCTCGTCGAGCAGCAGGGTGCCGCCCTCCGCGGAGCGGAACAGGCCGGGCGAGTCGTCGATGGCGCCGGTGAACGCTCCCTTGCGGTGCCCGAAGAGCTCCGACTCCACCAGATGGGCGGGGATGCCGCCGCAGTTGATCCCCAGGAAGGGTCCCGCCCGGCCGGAGAGGGCGTGGATGGCGCGCGCCATCACCTCCTTGCCCGTGCCGGTCTCGCCCTGGAGCAACACCGGGATGCGCGAGACGGCCACCCGCCGGATGCGCTCCAGCTCGGCGGCGAAGCCGGGCAAGAGCGTGGAGAGGCCCGCCGGGGAAGCGGGCCTTTGCAGCAAGTCCGCCGCGCCCGCCGGCAGCGGGTCGCGGAAGATGAAGAAGGTCTGGCCCAGCTCGATCAGGGCCCCGTCGGCGAGCCGGGCGCGCTCCACCTGGCGGCCGTCCAGCCAGGTGCCGTTCTTCGAGCCGCTGTCGATCAGCATCCAGGAGCCGAGCAGGTGGTGCAGGCGCGCGTGCGCCGCCGACATCCGCGGATCGGGAACGCCGACCTGCAGGGCGTTCGCGCCCTCCTCGCGCCCGCGGTCCGCGCGCAGGCTGGAAGCGCGGCCGATGGCCACCGTCGCCGTCGAGGCGAGCGAGAGCCGCGCGCCGCCCTCGAGCGGCCGGTCGCAGCGGAAGGCGACGAAGAGGTAGGGATCGCCCGCGCCCGCCTGACGCCGCGGCTTCCGGGTCCGGGTGATCGTCTTTTCCACGGTCACGGGCGGATTCTGCCATGGCGGCGCGGGGGTGGCGCGTCGCCCTCCCTCCTCCCACCCCGGACGAGCGCGGCGCCCATCCCCCTTCCTCCCGCGCTTGATTGCCTACCCGTCTCCCCGGGTACGAATCCTCCTCGACGCAGGAGGGGGAAGCGATGCAGTTCGACACCAATACTGAAGCCTGGACTCCGGCGCACGACGCGGACGTTCGCGTGCGCAATCCCTGGATGCTGGCCGTGGCCCTGGCGCTGCTCGCGCTGGGCAGCGCGGCCCTGATGACCGGCCCGGATCAGGCGCGGACGCCACCCTCCTCCGTGGCCGTGTACATGCCCTGAAGAATTTTTGACCGCCGGCGCGCGGAGGCGGAGAGTCGACCGCGATCCCCTTCACACGTTCCCAGGAAGACTCGATGACCCGAACCGCCCGCCTTCTCGCCCTCGCCGCCCTCGCCGGATCCGTAGCCTGCAAGCAGCAGGAAGCCCCCAAGGTGGCCACCCTGAGCATCGCCCAGGTGATCGACCGGACCGGCTCGATCGCCACCCCCAGCTGGTCCGATTCCATCCGCCTGGCGGTGGGCACGGCCAACCAGGCCCTGAAGCAGGCGGGCAACGCGACGGTGCACTTCGAGATCGTCGACGGGAACTCGGGGAACTCGCCGGACATGTCCCAGGCGGCGGCCCTGGAGGCGGTGAAGAAGCAGGGGGCGAAGGCGGTGATCACCGACTCCAGCCAGGACGACATCGCGGTGAACATGCTCGCCTACGACGAGGATCCCGCCCGCGTCCTGGAGGTGCCGGTGGTGTGCATGGCCTGCACCTCGCCCAACATCAACAACCCGGCAGCCACCGACGCGAGCCCGGTGAAGCAGGCGGCGCTGCGCAACGGCAAGGGCTGGAACTTCCGCACCACCCTGAGCGACGCCTACCAGGCCCGGGTGCTGGCCCACATGCTCATCGCCAGCGCCAACAACGGCGACGCCAACGGGGACCGGCGGGTGAAGGTGGCCATCTACGCCAGCGACGATCCCTACGGCCGCGGCTTCTCCGAGTCGCTCAAGCGGGACGTGCTCCAGCTTTCCCCCCAGGCCGCGGTGGAGCAGATCTTCCACGACGTCAAGGCCGTGCCCACCGAGTACAACTGGGCGGCCGACGTGGCCCGGCTGACGGACGCGAAGAACGAGACCACCGGGAAGACGGACGGCGTCCCGGACGCCGTGGTCACCATCTCCTTCCCCAAGTTCGAGGTCGCCTTCACCAAGGCCTGGGTGGACTCGCACACCAAGGTGCGGCTGCTGCACACGCACAACTTCCGCGCCGCCCGGGTGCTGGAGGCGCTCTCCGCCGCGGTGGAAGGCCAGGAAGGGACCTCGCAGGCCGTGCTGGGCGAGGGGCCCTCGGCCCGGGTGTTCGCCGACGACCTGAAGGCCCTCACCGGCCAGGCGCCCGCGTTCCGCGACGCCGCCGCCTACGACGCCGCCATGACCCTGATGCTGGCCAGCCTGCACGCGGTGAAGCACAACGCCCTCAAGGACCCCGCGCTGCTCACCGGGGCGATGATCCGCGAATCGATGCGGGCCATCAACGACCACAGGGGCGAGGCGGTGGGCGCGGGGATCCCCGGGTTCGCCCGCGCCGCCCAGCTGATCGAGGAAGGCAAGGCCATCGACTACCAGGGCGCCTCCGGACCCTGCGACTTCGACGCGCACGGCGACATCGTCGCCCAGCTGGCGCGCTTCCGCGTCCAGGGCCAGTTCGTGGACATGGAGAAGTACGACTGCGTCCGCGACCGCGAGTGCCCCACCGTCCGGCAGCTGGGCAGCAAG
The DNA here is from genome assembly GCA_035498355.1 of Myxococcales bacterium. Taxonomy (GTDB): domain Bacteria; phylum Myxococcota; class Myxococcia; order Myxococcales; family 40CM-4-68-19; genus 40CM-4-68-19. Next base: position 3,522 of record DATKAG010000068.1, read on the forward strand.
TAGCGGCTCCCCGCCGAGGCGGCGTTGCGCTCTCCGGGCGCGCCCGATAGCCTCGGGCCGTGGCGCAGGAACTGAAGGGCGACGCCTCCGCGAACCTGCTCCGGGGGGACATCCGGCACGAGCTGGCCGTCTTCTTCTCGCCGCGCAGCGTGGCGGTGATCGGCGCCACCGACCGCGAGGGCAGCGTCGGCCGGACGCTGCTCTGGAACCTGGTGACCAACCCGTTCGGAGGGACGGTCTTCCCCGTCAACTCCGGGCGGAGCAGCGTGCTGGGCATCCAGTGCTACCCGGCGGTGGGCTCGCTCCCCGAGCGGGTCGACCTGGCGGTGGTGGTCACCCCCGCGGGGGCGGTCCCCGGCGTGATCCGCGAGTGCGCGGCGGCCGGCATCCGCGGCGCCATCGTCATCTCCGCCGGGTTCAAGGAGACCGGCGAGGAAGGCGCGCGGCTGGAGCAGGAGATCCTGGGGATCGCCCGCGAGGCCCGCATGCGCATCCTCGGGCCCAACTGCCTGGGGGTGATGAGCCCCTGCTCGGGCCTCAACGCCACCTTCGCCGGGGCGATGGCGCGCAAGGGCACCGTCGCCTTCCTCAGCCAGAGCGGCGCCCTGCAGACCGCCATCCTCGACTGGAGCCTGCAGGAGAACGTGGGCTTCTCCGCCTTCGTCTCCCTGGGGTCGATGCTGGACATCGGCTGGGGCGACCTGATCGACTACCTGG
>DATKAG010000069.1:0-2422 GCA_035498355.1 Myxococcales bacterium
TCTCGCTGGAGGCGGCTGCGGAGCTGCGGGTGCGCGACCCGGCCGGCTACCAGGCGCGCAGCCTGCAGAGCATGGCGCGCCACGTGGAAGCCATGCTGGAGCTGCGCCGGCGGGGCAGCCACGTCTTCGACTACGGCAACAACCTGCGCGCCTTCGCCCAGGAGGCGGGCGTGCGCGACGCCTTCGCCTACCCGGGATTCGTGCCCGCGTACATCCGGCCCCTCTTCTGCGAGGGACAGGGCCCCTTCCGCTGGGTGGCGCTCTCCGGCGACCCCGAGGACATCTTCGCCACCGACCGCGCGCTGCTCGAAGCCTTTCCCGACAAGCCGCACTTGAGACGTTGGCTCACCCTGGCGCAGAAGCGGGTGCAGTTCCAAGGGCTGCCGGCGCGCATCTGCTGGCTGGGATACGGGGAGCGGGCCAGGGCGGGGCTGGTCTTCAACGACCTGGTGGCAAGCGGCAAAGTGAAGGCGCCCATCGTCATCGGGCGCGACCACCTGGACTGCGGCAGCGTGGCCAGCCCCAACCGGGAGACGGAGGCGATGAAGGACGGCTCGGACGCCATCGCCGACTGGCCCATCCTCAATGCCCTGGTCAACGCGGTGAATGGGGCCTCCTGGGTCTCCTTCCACCACGGCGGGGGCGTGGGCATCGGCTACTCGCTGCACGCCGGCCAGGTGATCGTGGCCGACGGGACGGAGGCGGCGGCCCGGCGGCTGCAGAGAGTGCTCACCTCCGACCCGGCCATGGGCATCCTCCGCCACGCCGACGCGGGATACGAGGAGGCCATCCAGGTGGCGCGCGAGCGCGGGGTGTCCATCCCGGGGCTGACCCGCTGATGCTCGTCCTGCGCAACGCGCGCGTGGCCACCATGACCGGGCCCCAGGCGGCGGCGGGCGACGCCCCGCTGGCCCTGGTGGAGCGAGGGGCGGTGGCCTGCGACGGGGAACGGATCGCCTACGTCGGGCCCTCGGAAGGGGCGCCCGCGGGCGAGACCGTGGAGTGCCTCGGCGCCTTGCTCACCCCGGGGCTGATCGACCCCCACACCCACCTGGTCTTCGCCGGCGACCGGGCCAAGGAGCACGCGCAGCGGCTGGCGGGCAAGACGTACCTGGAGATCGCGCGGCAAGGGGGCGGCATCCGCAGCACGGTTGCGGCCACCCGGGCCGCTTCCGACGGCGCCCTGCTCTCAACCGTGCGCGAGCGGCTGGCGCGGCTCTCGCGCAGCGGCGTCACCACCGTGGAGGTGAAGACCGGCTACGGGCTCTCGCTGGACGACGAGCTGCGCATGGTCCGGCTGGCCGCGGAGGCGGGAAAGGGGAGCCCCTGCGAGGTGGCCGTCACCCTGCTCGGCCTGCACGCCGTGCCTCCGGGGATGGACCGCAAGCGCTGGGTGAGCGAGGTGATCGAGGAGCTGATCCCCCGCGCCGCCGCGGAGGGCGCCACGGGCTGCGACGCCTTCCTCGAGCAGGGCGCGTTCGACAGCGCCGACTGCCGCGCCGCCTTGCGGGCGGGGATCGGCGCCGGCCTGACCGGGCACCTGCATGCCGATCAGCTCACGGCCGGACGCGGCGCGCACCTCGCGGCGGAGACAGGCTGCGCCAGCGCCGACCACCTGGAGAGGACGACCCCGGAAGGGATCGCGGCCTTGGCCGGCGCCGGGGTGACCGCGGTGCTGCTCCCGCTGGCGGCGTGGTTCTTGCGCGAGCCCGCCGCCCGCGCCGCTCCCTTCCTCGACGCGGGCGTGGCGGTGGCGCTGGGGAGCAACATCAATCCGGGCACGCAGCCGATCGAGAGCGTCTCCATGCTGCTGGCCGCGGGCTGCCTGCTCTCCGGCCTCACCCCGGCGCAGGCGCTCTGGGCCTGCACCGCGGGCGCCGCCCGGGCCCTGCGCCTGGACGACCGCGGTACCTTGCGAGTGGGCCAGCGCGCCGACCTCTCTCTCTTCTCCTGCTCCGACGCCGACCACCTCCCCTACCACGCTGGCGTCGAGCACGCGCAACTCGTAGTCAGCGCCGGCCGAATCGTCTACCGCGTCGCCACCCCCATCTGCCACCCTTGATCCGACCTCCGCCGGAGATCGGGGACACATAACGCAACCCCCCGTGCCAACTTGGGAGGGTTGGCATGGTGGGTTGCGTTATGTGTCCCCGATCTCCGACCTTCGGGCGGTCAGGAGGTGGAGAGGGAGCGGACGGCGGAGATGGCGCGGTCGACTTCGTCCGGGGTGTTGAAGATGCTGGCGGAGAGGCGGGCGTAGGAGATCTTGTAAGGGCTGGTGCTGGCCACGATGCGGCGGGCGAGAAGCTCCTTGACCACCGTTTCCGGGGAGAAGCCCTGGACTTCGAAGCAGTTGATCCCGGCGGAGAGCTCGGGGTCGCGCGGGGTGTGCAGCTTCACCCCGCGGATGGCGGCGAGGCCC
>DATKAG010000070.1:0-18356 GCA_035498355.1 Myxococcales bacterium
AGCGGCGTCAGCACATGCTCCTCCGCGTAGGGCCGCAGCCCTGGGGAGATCCGCATCTGCTTGCCCTGGACGATGAGCTTCATGCGGCAAAACTACGCACCAAAAACCTTCGCCGGCACCCTCGGCGCGGCGCATTGACCCTGACAGTCCAGCGTGTTAGGTAGCCGCGCCTTCACGGTTCTTGCAGGGAGCCAACGAGTTGATCACCTCCAGCGTCGCCCGACGTTACGCCCGCGCCCTGCTCGCGCTCGGCCTGGAAGAGGGCCGCTTCGAGCAGGTGGGCGAGGAGCTGGAGGCGGTGCTGCGGGCCGTCCGCGAGCAGCGGGAGCTGAGGGTCCTTTTGGAGAATCCCGGCTACACGCCCGTTCAGAGGCAGGCGGCGGTGGAAGCGGCCGCCTCTGCCCTGCGCCTCTCGCCGGCCACGGCCAACTTCCTCCGCCTGCTCGTCGAGCGGCAGCGGGGGGCGGACCTGGCGTCCATCGCCCGGGCCTACCGGACCCTGGTCGACCAGCAGGCGGGCCGGGTGCGGGCCACCGTCACCGCCGCCCGCCCCCTGAGCGAGGGCGAGCTGGAGCGCCTGCGGGAGGCGATGGGGCGGATGACCGGCCGCTCCATCGTCCTGGAGTCGAAGACCGACCCGGCGCTGATCGGCGGGGTGGTGGCGCAGGTGGGGCCGCTGCAGCTCGACGGCAGCCTGCGCACGCAGCTCGAGCGCATGCGCGAGGACCTGAAGGCCACCCCCATCGAACCCCTTCGCAGCTAGGAGAAGAGAGCAATGGCGGAAATCCGGGCCGACGAAATCAGCCGCATCCTCCGCGAGCAGATCAAGGGCTACGGCAAGCAGGTGGAAGTGAGCGAGACGGGCACCATCCTCTCCACGGGAGACGGCATCGCCCGGGTCTACGGCCTGGAAGGGGTGATGGCGGGCGAGCTGGTGGAGTTCCCCCATGGCGTGGTGGGCCTGGTGCTCAACCTGGAGGAGGACTCGGTCGGCGTGGCCCTGATGGGCGAGCAGGAGCACCTGCGCGAGGGCGACGTGGTCAAGCGCACCGGCCGCATCGCCGACGTGCCCGTGGGGCGCGAGGTGGTGGGGCGGGTGCTCGACGCGCTGGGCGAGCCCATCGACGGCAAGGGGCCGTTGGGCGGCAAGGAGCGGCGCAAGATCGAGTTGAAGGCCCCGGGCATCGTGGCCCGGGAGTCGGTGAAGGAGCCGATGCAGACGGGCATCAAGGCCATCGATTCGATGATCCCCATCGGCCGGGGTCAGCGCGAGCTGATCATCGGCGACCGCCAGACCGGCAAGACGGCGGTGGCGGTGGACGCGATCATCAACCAGAAGGGCCAGAACATGTTCTGCATCTACGTCGCCATCGGCCAGAAGCAGTCGACGGTGGCCCGCGTCGTGGACCGGCTCAACCACCACGGGTCGATGGAGTACACCACCGTGGTCGCCGCCAACGCCTCCGATCCCGCGCCCCTGCAGTTCCTCGCTCCCTACAGCGGCGTGACCATGGGCGAGTACTTCCGGGACAACGGCCAGCACGCGCTGATCATCTACGACGACCTCTCCAAGCAGGCGGTGGCCTACCGCCAGCTCTCCCTGCTCTTGCGCCGGCCGCCCGGCCGCGAGGCGTACCCGGGCGACGTCTTCTACCTGCACAGCCGCCTGCTGGAGCGGGCCGCCAAGCTCTCCAAGGAGCGGGGCGGCGGGTCGCTCACCGCCCTGCCCATCATCGAGACCCAGGCGGGCGACGTCTCCGCCTACATTCCCACCAACGTCATCTCCATCACCGACGGGCAGATCTTCCTCGAGACCGACCTGTTCAACTCCGGGCAGCGGCCCGCCATCAACGCCGGCATCTCCGTCTCCCGGGTGGGAGGGAACGCGCAGATCAAGGGGATGAAGAAGATCGCCGGCAGCCTGCGCCTGGAGCTGGCCCAGTACCGCGAGCTGGCCGCCTTCTCCCAGTTCGGCTCCGACCTGGACAAGGCCACCCAGGAGACGCTGGCCCGCGGGGCCCGGCTCACCGAGATCCTCAAGCAGGGGCAGTACGTGCCCATGGCGGTGGAGAAGCAGATCGTCCAGATCTACGCCGGGACGCAGAAGGACAAGAGCGGGGTGGTGTGGATCCGCAGCCTGGAGGTGGCGGACGTCCAGCGCTACATGCAGGAGCTGATCGACTTCATGGACGCGCGGCACCCGCAAACCCTCAAGCTCCTGCGGGAGAAGAAGGACCTCACCGACGATGTGCGCAGCGGGCTGGACCAGGCGCTGGAGGAGTTCAAGAGCGTCTTCAAGCCCGGGGCCGCGAAGGCGTAGATGGCCTCCCTCCGCTCCATCCGCACGCGCATCAAGTCGGTGCGGAACACGCAGAAGATCACCAAGGCGCTGAAGCTGGTGTCGGCGGCCAAGCTGCGCAGGGCGCAGGACGCGGTGCTTCGAACCCGGCCCTTTGCCCAGACGCTGGAAGAGCTCCTCGCCTCGCTGGCGGCGGCCCGGGCGGCGGCGGAGATTCCCCCGCACCCGCTGATGGAGGTGCGGGAGAGCAACCGGCGCATCGAGGTAGTGCTGCTCACCAGCGACCGGGGGCTGTGCGGGGGCTTCAACTCCAACATCATCCGCCGCGCCCAGCGCTTCCTGGTGGAGGAGGGCGAGAAGTACGAGGCCATCCAGTTCTCCACCATCGGGCGGCGGGGCCGCGACTTCGCCCGCAAGCGGGGGATCGTCACCCGCAAGGACTACGTGGGCTTCTTCGGGCGGCTGCGCTTCTCCATGGCCAAGGAAGTGGCCGACGACCTGATCGTCGAGTTCAACCAGCGGAAGCTGGACGCCGTGTACCTGCTCTACAACCAGTTCCGCAGCGCCATCTCCCAGACCATCACCTTCAAGCAGCTGTTGCCCGTCGTGGCGCCTGCGGCGGCGCAGGGGACGGACAAGGGCGCCTTCATCACCCCCGAGCACCTCTACGAGCCTTCCCGGCCGCAGCTTCTGGAACAGCTCATTCCCCGGCAGCTGGCGATGCAGATCTGGCGGGCGCTGCTCGAGTCCGAGGCCTCGGAGCACGGGGCGCGGATGACCGCCATGGACTCCGCCACCAAGAACGCCAACGAGATGATCGGGCGTCTCTCCCTCGAGTACAACCGCGGCCGCCAGGCGTCGATCACCAAGGAGTTGATGGAGATTGTCTCCGGGGCCGAGGCCCTGAAATAAGGATTCCTATGTCCGCCGTCGCGATGAACGAGCTGCAGAAGACAGGCAAGGTGACCCAGGTGATCGGGCCGGTGGTGGATGTCGAGTTCCCGCCCGGCGCGCTCCCCGAGATCTATACCGCCCTCACCGTCTCCAACCCGGGCATCTCGGAGAAGGCCGACAACCTCACCATCGAGGTGGCCCAGCACCTGGGGGAGAACACGGCGCGCTGCATCGCCATGGACTCCACTGACGGGCTGGTGCGCGGGCAGCCGGTGAAGAACACCGGCGGGCCCATCTCGGTGCCGGTGGGCAAGGCGGTGCTGGGGCGGATCTTGAACGTGGTGGGCGAGCCGGTGGACGAGAAGGGGCCGGTGAACGCCACCCGCAGGCTGCCCATCCACCGCGATCCGCCCGACTTCTCCGCCCAGGACGTGCGGATGATTCCCTTCGAGACGGGGATCAAGGTGATCGACCTGCTGGCTCCCTACCTGCGCGGCGGGAAGATCGGCCTCTTCGGGGGCGCCGGCGTGGGGAAGACGGTTCTCTTGCAGGAGCTGATCAACAACGTCGCCAAGCAGCGGGGCGGCTTCTCGGTGTTTGGCGGGGTGGGCGAGCGAACCCGCGAGGGGAACGACCTCTACGCCGAGTTCATCGAGTCGAAGATCATCAACCTCGAGGACCTGGAGAAGAGCCAGTGCGTGCTGGTGTACGGGCAGATGAACGAGCCGCCCGGCGCCCGGGCCCGGGTGGGGCTCTCCGCCCTCACCATGGCCGAGTACTTCCGCGACGAGGAGGGGCGCGACGTGCTCCTCTTCATCGACAACATCTTCCGCTTCACCCAGGCCGGCTCCGAGGTCTCCGCCCTGCTCGGCCGCATCCCCAGCGCGGTCGGCTACCAGCCCACCCTCTCCACCGACATGGGCGAGCTGCAAGAGCGGATCACCTCCACCAAGAAGGGCGCGGTCACCTCCGTGCAGGCCATCTACGTGCCCGCCGACGACCTCACCGACCCGGCGCCCGCGACCACCTTCGCGCACCTGGACGCCACCACCGTTCTCTCCCGCGCCCTGACCGAGATCGGCATCTACCCGGCGGTGGACCCGCTCGACTCCACCAGCCGCATCCTCGACCCGCAGATCGTGGGCGAGCAGCACTACAGGGTGGCGCGGCGGGTGCAGGCGGTGCTGCAGCGCTACAAGGAGCTGCAGGACATCATCGCCATCCTCGGCATGGACGAGCTCTCGGACGACGACAAGTTGACCGTCGCCCGCGCGCGCAAGGTGCAGCGCTTCCTCTCGCAGCCGTTCCACGTGGCCGAGCAGTTCACCGGCATGAAGGGCGCGTACGTGAAGCTGGACGACACCGTGCGCTCGTTCGAGGAGCTCCTCGACGGCAAGCACGACGCGCTTCCGGAGCAGGCGTTCTACATGGTCGGCAACATCGACGAGGCCGTGGAGAAGGCGAAGACGCTGGCCCGCTGACATGCCTCTCGCCATCGAGATCGTCACCCCCGAGCAGCGCGTGCTCACCACCGAATGCGACGAGGTCCGCCTGCCCGGCGCCGAGGGCGGGTTCGGCATCCGCCCCGGCCACACCCCCCTGGTGGCGGCGCTGGTCGCGGGCGAGCTGGTCTACGTCCAGTCAGGAACCGAGCACCGCATGGCGGTGGGCGAGGGCTTCGCCGAGGTCAGCCACGACCGGGTGCGCATTTTGGTGGAAGAGGCAGTGCGGGCGGACGAGATCGACCCCGGCAGGGCCGCCTCCGAGCTGAAGGACCTGCAGGCCCGCCTCTCCTCGATGCAGCCCCAGGACCCCGCCTACGCCGCCAACCGCGCCCAACTGGAGCGGGCCGCGGCGCGCGCCTTCGTGGCAGGCAGGCGTTAGCTAGCGTCAGCTAACTGTCCTGATTCGAGACACCCCTGTCCAAAACGCTCTTGTTCCGGAACAAGTCGGCCTCCCGGCTGCCCAGGATGAACTCGTTCCGGGAACAAGTCGGGCCGCCCCGGCTGCCCAAAATGAACTCGTTCCGGGACAAGTCGGACCCCTCGCTGCCCAAAACGAGCTCGTTCCGGAACAAGTCCACCCCTCCCTGCGCGCCCCTCACCGCGGCCCCATCCTCCGGACCCCCCGCTCCAGGTCCGGCGCATCGAAGTTGATCAGGACCCCCCACCGGCACCCCGAGAGCCGCAGGTGCGTCAGCAGCCGCGCGCAGTGCCAGTCGGTGATCCGCTCCACGCTGAGCGTCTCCACGATCAGCTCTTCCCCCACCACCAGGTCGAGCTCCAACCCCGTGACCAGAACGAGACCGCGGTAGCGGATCGGGACCGTCTTGCCCTCCTCGAAGGGAATCCCGCGGCGGCGCAGCTCCTCGGCCAGCGCCACCCGGTAGACGGGCCCGGGCAGCCCCGGCCCGAGCGCGCGGTGCACCTCGACTGCGGCGGAGACCACCCGCCGCGACCAGCGATCGCGCCGCATTTCCCCCCGGAGCCCGGTCCGGTTTCGAGACGCCGGAACGGCTCCGCCAGGAAGCTACGCAACTCCGGGGCCAGCGCCGGCGAAGAGCGTCCGGCAAGAAAGCCCGCGGAACTCACTCCGCCGGCGGCACCCCGTCGTCCGCCAACTCGTCGGTGGCCCCGAAAGCCTCGCGGATGAGCTGGGCCACCTGCGCATCGGGCAGCTCCTCGCTCTCCGGCGCGCGCAACAGCTCGATGCTCAGGGCCGCGCGGCAGGAAAGCTCCTCCAGCAGGAACACCGCCCCGTTGGGCAGCTCCGCCTTGTCCCGCGCCAGGTCGGGCTTCGCCCCGCAGGAGCAGACCACCTGATCCAGGTCGAGCAGGACCCCTTCCCCGAAGCGGGGAAGCTGGAGCTCCACCCTCTTCCCGCAGCCCGCGCACAGCCGGGCCACCGGCGCGATGGGCAGGAGCACCCGCCCGGGAACGTCGATGGCATACAGCGTGTAGTCGCGGTATCCCGGCGGATCGGGATCCCCGTCCAGCGCATAGGGATCGCGCCGCCCCTCCTCGTCCGTCCACACCACCTGCGTGAGCAGGCTGCTCGCCCCGGCCCCGGCCAGGAGCGCCCCGGGGCTCGCGGCGGCCGGCATGTCCACCCCCTCGCCTCCCGCCCGCGTCAGCGTCACCTCGGAATCCGGGTCCAGCACCCCCAGCTCGATCAGCCCCCGCCAGAGCCGGGAAAGCTGAGCCAGGGGCACCCCCCGCCGGACGTCGTCCGGGAGGATCCAGCGCCGATGCACCGTCTCGAGCGCGCTGTGGTCGCGCTGCGGGTCGACGCGCTCGCGGGTCACCGGCATGGGGCGCGCAGCCTAGCACGCGCTTTGCCGATGGCGGGTGGGCCCGGCGGCGGGCATACTGCCCCCGGAGGTCCGCCAGAAATGCCCGAGGCGAAGAGCCGCCGCAGGAAGGTCACCCGCAAGGTCCGCCGCCCCGAAAAGCCTTCCGGCAAGGCCGAGGAACGCAAGGCCGCGCCCGAGCCTGGCGGCGACTGGAGCGAGCTGGCCGACCGCGCTGCCAGGAAGGTGCGCGAGTTCGCCGACAAGGCAGTGCCTGCCGCCGAGAGGATGGCGGTGGACGTCACCGAAGGCCTGGACGGCGCCTTCGCCAAGGTCTCCCAGCAGGCCCGCGATCTGATGGCCAAGGGCCAGCACACCCGCGTGCGCATCAAGTTCCGCGGCAAGCAGATCGCCGAGCTGCCCATCGCCGTGGTGGCCGCGGCCGAGGTGGCGAGCTTCTGGTGGTTCGGCCCCCTGCGGGTGGTGCTCGGGCACGTGGTGGGCAAGGCCATCCTCGACGTGGAGTTCGTCTCCAACGCCGACCACCACGTGGCGGAAGGCCGCAAGCTGCTCGCCGACGGGGAGCTGGAAAAGGCCATCGCCGAGTTCGACAAGGCGCTGACCATGGACCGCCGCCACGCCGGCGCGCTTCTGGGCAAGGGCATCGCCCTCAAGCTGAAGGGCGACAAGCCCAGGGCCAAGGAGTGTTTCCAGGCTGCCGAGGACGCCGATCCGCGCGGCGAAGCGGGCCGCGAAGCCCGCCGGCACCTGGACAATCTCTAGGCCCCAGACACGCACCCATCTAGTTAGAATCAGGGTGCTTTCCGAGCCTCGTTTCCCGTGGCCCCAAAGCCGCAAAACGGGTACAAGAACGCGTCCTTCCCGGAGCGAATCGAATGGCAGAAGCAACCGGTCCCCAGCTCGTCCCCGTAGCCATCGAGGACGAGATGCGGCAGGCGTATCTCGACTACTCGATGTCGGTGATCGTCGGGCGCGCCCTCCCCGACGTCCGCGACGGCCTCAAGCCCGTCCACCGCCGCATCCTCTACGCCATGTTCGACCAGGGGATGCTGCACAACAAGCGCTACAGCAAGTGCGCCGGAACCGTGGGCGAGGTGCTGAAGAAGTACCACCCGCACGGCGACGCGGCGGTCTACGACGCGCTGGTCCGGCTGGCGCAGTGGTGGAACCTGCGCCACCCGCTGATCGACGGCCAGGGAAACTTCGGCAGCATGGACGGCGACGCGGCGGCCGCCTACCGGTACACCGAGGCCCGCCTCACCCGCCTGGCCGAGATGATGCTGGCCGACATCGACAAGGAGACCGTCGACTTCGGCCCCAACTTCGACGACTCCACCACCGAACCGCTGGTCCTCCCCAGCCGCTTCCCCAACCTGCTCGTCAACGGCAGCGCGGGCATCGCCGTGGGCATGGCCACGAACATCCCCCCGCACAACCTGGGCGAGGTGATCGAGAGCGCCATACACCTCATCGACCACCCCGACGCGCCCCTCGGCCAGCTCCTCGACCCGAGGCTGGGCGGCACCTTGCCCGGAGGCATCCAGGGCCCCGACTTCCCCACCGGCGGGATCCTCATGGGCGTTGCCCCCATCCGCGCCCTCTACGAGACGGGCCGGGGAATCTTGCGCCTGCGCGCCAAGGTGGAGATCGAGACCGACAAGAAGGGCGACCGCGAGCGCATCGTGGTGAGCGAGGTCCCCTACCAGGTGAACAAGGCCAAGGCCATCCAGTACATCGGCGAGTTGCACAACGAGAAGAAGATCGAGGGCATCTCGGATCTGCGCGACGAGTCCAGCCGCGAGGGCATCCGCGCGGTGGTGGAGATCAAGCGCGGCGCCATCACCGGCGTGGTGCTGAACAACCTCTACCAGCACAGCTCGCTCTTCCAGGACTCCTTCGGCGCCACCATGCTTTCCATCGACCACGGCCAGCCGCGCACCCTGGGGCTGAAGGCCATCCTCGACCGCTTCATCGCCCACCGCCGCGACGTGGTCACCCGCCGCACCCGCTACGATCTGCGCAAGGCGCAGGAGCGCGAGCACATCCTGCTCGGCTACAAGATCGCCCTCGAGCACATCGACGAGATCATCGCCCTGATCAAGGCCAGCCCCTCGCGCGAGGAGGCCTCGCAGAAGCTGCAGAGCTTCTTCTCCCTGAGCGAGATCCAGGCCAAGGCCATCTTGGAGATGCAGCTCCAGCGCCTCACCGGCCTGGAGAAGGAGAAGATCCTCTCCGAGCTGGCCGAGGTGCAGAAGCTCATCACCCACCTCTCCGCCATCCTCAGCTCGGAGAAGCTGCTGCTGGGCGTGATCAAGGACGAGCTGCGCGAGGTGAAGGACCTCTTCGCCGACCCCCGGCGCACCGAGATCCAGGGCGAGGCCAGCGACCTCTCCGACGAGGACCTGATCGCCGAGGAGGACATGGTGGTGACCTTCAGCCACCAGGGCTACGTCAAGCGCAACCCGGTCTCGCTCTACCGCGCCCAGCGCCGCGGGGGCCGGGGCAAGGCGGGCGCCGGCACCACCGACGAGGACTTCATCGAGCAGATCTTCGTCGCCTCCACCCACGCCTACGTGCTGATCTTCACCAGCAAGGGGCGCATCTTCTGGCTCAAGGTGCACGAGCTGCCCCAGGCGGGGCGGGCGGCGCGGGGCAAGGCCATCGTCAACCTGGTCCCGCTGGGGGCGGAGGAGAAGATCGCCGCGCTCCTGCCGGTGAAGGAGCTCTCCAAGAAGGGCGAGGACGAGGGCGCCGAGGCCGCGGAGGAGCCGCCTCCCGCGGCCGAGGAGCCGGCGGCGGCGGCCGCGGAGGGCGAGGAGGTGGAGGAGAGCGAGGCTACGCGGGTGGCGGCCAAGGCCGTGCAGGTGGCGGCCGGGCCCTACATCGTCTTCGTCACCCAGAACGGGCTGATCAAGCGCACCCGCCTGGAGGCCTACGCCCGCCCCCGCCCCAGCGGGCTCAAGGCCCTCTCCATCGAGGAGGGCGACTCGCTGGTGGCAGTGATGCACGCCAAGGGCGACGAGGACGTGATCATCGGCACCGCCCTGGGCATGGCCATCCGCTTCGACCAGAAGGAGGTCCGGGCCATGGGCCGGGCCGCCTTCGGGGTCAAGGGCATCACCCTGGAGGCGGGCGACCGGGTGGTGGGCGCCGAGCTGGCGCGCTCGGGCACCACCCTCTTCACCATGACCGAGAACGGCTTCGGCAAGCGCACCGCCATCGAGGAGTACCGGCTCACCCACCGGGGCGGGAAGGGCGTGATCGACATCAAGACCGGCGAGCGCAACGGCAACGTGGTGGCGGTGCTCCAGGTCACCGACGCCGACCAGGTGATGATCATCACCAACAAGGGAACGCTGATCCGCAGCCGGGTGGCCGACGTCTCCACCATCGGCCGCAACACCCAGGGCGTGCGGGTGATGGCCCTCTCCCAGGAGGGCGAGAAGGTGGGCGGGGCCACCCGCGCCCCCGAGGAGCGCGACGACGGCCCGCCCGAGGGAGAGAACGGCGCGGAGTGACCGGGCACCGAGCGGGGTCGGACTCTGCCTACATCGCGTTACCCTTTGGTACCATTCCATCGTTGCGGTGCGTCTGCCACGGTGGTACCGGATGGTGACCGTGACGCGCGCGTTCCTCCTCGGGATCCTGGCCTTGACGCTCGCCGCTTGCGGGCGGCCCCAGGCCCGCCTGCAGCACGCGCGCGACCTGGCCCTGGCGGGCCACTACAAGACGGCCCTGCTGGAGTCGCGCGCCATCCTCCTCACCCTGCGCGACGAGCAGGGCGAGAAGGTGGATTCGGTCCGCCGGGGCGCGCTCAAGCTGGCGGGCGATCTCTGCGCCGTCTACCTCGACGATCCGCGCTGCGCCGCCGCCGAGTACCGCGAGCTGGTGAAACGCTACCCCACCGCCCCCGAGGCCTTCGAGGCGCGCGAGCGGCTGGGGGACCTGGACGTGCGCATCGGCGACGTCCGGGGCGCCATCGAGGCCTGGCGTGACCAGGTGGCCACCGCGCCAAACCGCCCGGGCTCCGACATGGCGCAGCTGAAGATCGCCCGCGCGCTGCTCGACCAGGGCCAGTTCCACGACGCCCGCACCGCCGCTTCCGAGCTCCAGCGCCGCTGGCCCAAGTCTCCCCTGGCCGCCGCCGCCGCCCTGCTCTCCGCCTCCAGCTTCCACCTCTCCGGCCGCCACGCCGACGCGGTGGCCGCCTACGACGCGGTGGAGCGCAAGTACCACGGCACGCAGAAGGGCGCGGAGGCCCTGTTCGAGAAGGGCAACTGCCTGGCCGAGCTGGGCAACGACGAGGCGGCGGTGAAGGCATATACCGGCGCGCTCACCCGCCACGACTCTCCCGACGCCGTGCAGTTCGCCCTGGAGCGCGCCCAGCGCCGCCTGCAGCGCGGCAGCCCGGTGAACCCCCACAACCTGTCGGCCGTGTGGGATCGCCAGTACGCGCAGCGCCGGGCATCCACGCACTGATTTGACAGCCCCCGGCGCGGCGGCAATCCTGCCGCGCACCGAACCTTCCACGGGGGAACTCCGACATGAAGAGACCGATCCTCGCCCTGCTCGTCGTCGCGACGGGCGCCTGCAGCACCGTCAACTCCGCCCTCTCCGGCGCGTCCGACCAGGCCGCCCGCAACGCGGGCGCTTCCATGGTGGGAAGCGCCGGCGCTCCCCAGGGCGGAGCGCAGCAAGCCAGCTACGGGGGCGGGAACATGAGCATGGCGACGATGAATCCCGCCTTCCTCAACATGTACATGAGCGCCATCTTCACCTACGCCTTCTCCTCCGGCGGCTACGACGTCTCCCCGGTCCCCTATACCGCGGGCCAGTACACGCGCTGGAACGGCATGGGCCACGGGGACAAGACGGTGACGGTGGAGCGCGCCCGCCTCGGCGACGACGCCCAGGGACGCCAGTGGTGGAAGGTGAAGTTCACCGACGACCAGGGCCGCACCACCATCCTCGAGGGGCTGCTCGACCCGAAGCAGAACCGCTTCGTGCGCATGCGCGGGAAGTTCCCCGACGACGCGGAGGGGAACGAGATGCCGGTGGACGAGTCGGCCTGGTACCACGCGCCCACCCGGCTCTCGAAGGAGAGCGTGGAGGGAGCCACCAAGGGGATCGACACCGTCACCGTCCCCGCGGGCACCTTCAAGGCGAAGCACGTGGTCTTCGGGGGCGCTGCCGGGACCCACGAGTGGTGGCTGGACGGCAAGGTCCCCGGCGGCACCGTCAAGCAGATCATGAAGAACCCCAGGAGCGGGGACGGGGTCTGGGAGATGCAGCTCGCCGCCTATGGCGGGGACGCGAAGAGCGAGCTGAACAGCAAGTAGGCGCTGCGGCCGAAGGCCGCTCTGCGCCGATCCACGCGGAGCGTGACCCTGGCCGTCGAAGACGGCCTTTACCCTGGCGGGCAGGGAGGCTAAACCCTGCCCGCCATGCCTCTGAGCACCGACAAGTCCCGGCGCGAGCTCGCGCGCGCCAAGGCGCTCTTCCCCGGCGGGGTGAACTCGCCCGTCCGCGCTTTCAAGGGGGTGGGCGGCGACCCGCTCTTCATCGCCAGGGGCGAGAAGGCGCGCCTCTACGACGAGGACGGCAACTCCTACCTCGACTACGTCCTCTCCTGGGGCCCGCTGCTCGCCGGGCATGCCCGCCCGGAGATCCTGGCGGCCATCCAGCAGGCGGCCGCGCTTGGCACCAGCTTCGGCGCTCCCACCGCGCGGGAGAGCACGCTGGGGGAGAAGGTGCGGGCGCTGGTGCCCTCGATGAAGCGGATGCGCTTCGTCAGCTCGGGCACCGAGGCCACCCAGGCGGCGCTGCGGGTGGCGCGCGGGTTCACCGGGCGGGAGCGGATCGTCAAGTTCCAGGGCTGCTTCCACGGAGCCACCGATTCGCTGCTGGTCCAGGCCGGCTCGGGCGTGGAGACCCTGGGCCTGCCCGACTCGCCCGGAGTTCCCAGGGAACTGGCCGCGCTCACCACCGTACTGCCTTTCGACGACCCCGAGGCCGTGCGCGACTTCTTCCGCGGGCCGCGGGGAAAGGAGACGGCAGCGGCCATCGTCGAGCCGGTGGTGGGCAACATGGGCGTTCTGGTTCCCCGCCCGCCGTTCCTCGAAACGCTGGCGGCGGAGACCCGGCGCGCGGGCGCGCTCCTCATCTGCGACGAGGTGATGACCGGCTTCCGCGTCGCCCGGGGCGGGGCGCAGCAGCGCTTCGGGATTGAGCCCGACCTCACCTGCCTGGGCAAGGTGATCGGCGGCGGGCTGCCGGTGGGCGCCTACGGCGGCCGGGAGGACGTGATGGGCCAGGTGGCGCCGGACGGGCCCATCTACCAGGCGGGGACGCTCTCCGGGAACCCGCTGGCGATGGCCGCCGGTATCGCCATGCTCGACCTGGTGGCGCGGCCCGGCTTCACCGAGGCGATCGAGAAGCGCACGGAAGAGCTGTGCGGCCGCATCCGCGAGGAGCTTCGCTCAGCCGGGATCGCCGGCCAGGTGAACCAGATCGGCTCGATGTGGACCTGCTTCTTCGCCAAGGATCCGGTCCACGACTACCCCACGGCGAAGAAGTCCGACGTGGCTCGCTTCGGCCGCCTGCACCGGGCGCTGCTGGAGCGGGGCGTCTACCTGCCCCCCTCGCAGTTCGAGTCGGCCTTCCTCTCCAGCGAGCACGGGGCGGCGGAAATCGAGGAGACGCTGAAGGCATTCCGCGAGGCGCTGAAAGCAGTGTAGCTATCCGGCCAGATCGCCCACGGTGAAGAGCGCGGCGGCCACCCAGGAGAGGCCGAGCATCGCCTTGGCGAACTTCGGCCGCACGGGGGCGATGGGAGGCGCGTCCTGCACGGCGCGAGCGATGCCCAGGAGAGAAAGGGCGAGCGCGGCCAAGAACAGCAGCGCCCCCCGGGTGCCCCAGGCGCCCCGGTGCGCCAGCCAGCGAGCCGGCAGGTCGATGGTGAGGAACGCTGCCACGAGGTAGGCGAACGGCAGTCCCCAGAGCAGCGCCAGGTAGGCGAGGCCGCCCAACAGGCGCGAGACGCCGCCCCGGGCAGCCCGCCAGCCGCTCCAGAGGGCCTTGAGCCGCTCGGCGCGAACGCCGCGGCGGTAGGCAGCCCGGGAGCTGTCGAGCAGGTCGCTGGAGGGCCGGAGCACGGAGCAGAGGATAGCACGCTCCGTTTGACTGTCACTCTCTATGCATGCTAAACCGCGCTGCTTTTTTGGGATGGGCGCGTGGCTTCCAAGGACGGGAACGAGCGATCGGAGAGCGTGGGCGAGAAGATCGCCTCCTCCTACGGGAAGGCGGGCCCCTACATCGACGCCAGCTGGCAGCTGGCCGGGGCGGTGGCGCTGGGAGCACTGGCCGGCTGGTGGCTGGACAAGAAGCTGCACACGAGCCCCTGGCTGCTGGTGTCCGGGGCGCTCTTCGGGATCGGGCTGGGCTTCTACCTCTTCTTCAAGATCCTCATGAACCTGGGCAAGGGCGGCAAATGAGCGGGACCCGCGGCAAGGTGGCGCCCTACGCCGGGGCCAGCGCCGCCGCCTGCGTCCTGGGCATCGGCGGGGCGCTGCTCATCCCTGGCGCCGCCCGGTCGGTTGCCCTGCACGGGGTCCTGGCCGCCTCGCTGGGAGCCCTCTGCGCACTCTGGGCCCTGGCCCGGTCCTCCGGCAAGGGCGTCAACGGCCTTCTCACCGGGTTTGGCATCGGGTTTCTCTGCCGGGCCCTCCTGCTGGCCGCGGGGCTTCTGGCCGGCGGCGCGCGCGACAATCTGGCGCTGGTCTACGTCGCCGCTTTCTTTACCCTCTACGTTCCCACCCAGGTCATCGAGGTGCTGTTCGTGCACAAGAGCTCGCACCCGCAGGGAGTCCCGCAATGATCGCGCTCTTCGCCACCCTGCTGCTCGCCCAGGCCCAGCCGGAGCACGCCCGGGAGCCGGCGGAGCACCAGGAAGCGGCGGCCGCTCCCGCCGAGGGCGGCCACGGACACGGGGAGGAAGGCCACGGCGAGGAGCACAAGGGCGGCATCGCCGAGCACATCTTCCAGCACGTGCAGGACGAGACCGTGGTGCCGCTGGGGTTCTGGGTGGGGCACCGCTACATCCGCCTCGACATCACCAAGCACGTGATCAACATGTGGATCGCCGCGGGCATCCTCCTCATCGTGGTGGGCCTGGCGGCGCGCAAGCGAGCCCTGATCCCCAAGGGCGGCTACAACATGCTGGAGACTTTCGTGCTCTTCGTCCGGGACGAGATCTCGGTGAAGAACATCGGCCGCCACGCCGACCAGTACACGCCCTACCTCTGCTCGGCCTTCTTCTTCATCCTCTTCATGAATCTGGAGGGGCTCTTGCCCTTCCCCGCCTTCGGCGGGTTCCCCGGCATCTCCACCGCCACCGGGAACGTCAACGTCACCGTCGTGCTGGCGCTCTTCACCTTCGTGCTCACCCAGATCGCCGGCATGCGCGCGCAGGGGGTGGTCGGGTACTGGGCGCACCTGGTGCCGGGCGGGGTGCCCAAGGCGCTCTGGCCGCTGATGTTCGTCATCGAGTTCTTCGGGCTCTTCACCAAGCCCTTCGCCCTCACCGTCCGCCTCTTCGCCAACATGGTGGCGGGGCACATCGTCATCTTCTTCCTCATCGCCCTCACGCTCTTCATCTCCGTCTACGTGGCGCCGGTGAGCGTGGCCTTCGCCCTGGGCATCTTCCTGCTCGAGCTCTTCGTGGCCCTGGTGCAGGCCTACGTCTTCACCATCCTCAGCGCCCTCTTCATCGGGATGACGCAGCACGCGCACTGAACCGTCTTCGCGGGCTGGGCCACCTCACAGCGGCCTCGGGTCCATACCCCGCGACAACATGCCACTCCTCGCCGCTGGGGCTCGGGGCAAAACAAGCAGCACGGAGGCAGTCACATGAACCAGTACTCACTCGGCTACTTCGCCGCGGCCATCGGCGCGGGGCTGGCCGTCCTCGGCGCCGGCTGGGGAATCGGCCGGCTGGCGGCAGCAGCCATGGAAGGGACCGCCCGGCAGCCGTCCGCGGGAGGCGACATCCGCACCTCCATGATCATCGCGGCGGCGCTGATCGAAGGCGTCACCCTCTTCGCCGAGGTGGTGTGCATCATCCTGGCGGTGAAGGTCTAGGCGGAACTGCGAACGGCGGGGGCCTGTGGTACAAGGCCCCCGCTTCGCGGGAGGAACCGAATGGTCGTCGCAGCCGGCTTCACCGACCCCAACTTCGCGCTCAGCTTCTGGACGGCGCTCACCTTCCTCATCCTCATCGTGGTCCTGGGCAAGTTCGCCTGGGGGCCCATCCTCCAGATGCTGGAGACCCGGGAGAGGACCATCACCGACGCCATCGAGTCGGCGAAGAAGGAGCGGCTGGCGGCGGAGGCGGCCTCGGCGGAGATGAAGGCCTCGCTGGAGAAGGCCCGGGCCGAGTCGGCGGAGATGATCCGCCGCAACCAGCAGGAGGTGGCGGCGGCCAAGGCGGAGCTGATGGCCCAGGCGAAGAAGGAGAGCGACGATTTGTTGCTCGCCGCCCGCAAGAGCATCGCCGAGGAGAAGAGGCAGGCGCTGGCGGAGCTGAGGGCGCAGACGGTGGACCTGGCCATCGAGGCGGCGAGGCGCCTGGTGCAGGCGAACATGGACGAGAACAAGCAGAAGCAGCTGGTGGAGGAATACCTGGCGCAGCTGCCGAAAGAGGCGCGCGTTTAAGCTTCGATCACGGCCACGTCGCCGTCGCCGTCGCCGTCCACGTCAACGACCACGATCGCGTCAACGATCGCGTCAACGTCTTACTTGAGCTGCTCGGCCAGGTACTGCTCCACGCCGATCTGCTTGATCGCTTCCTGCTGGGTTTCCAGCCAGTCGGCGTGGCTCTCTTCCTCGCGGAGCATCTTCTCCAGGATTTCGCGGGTGCCGTTGTCGCCCGTGTCGCGGCAGACCTTGATGGCGTCGTTCAGGCGCTTCACCGCCTCGTACTCCACCGCCAGGTCGAGCTGGAACTGCTCGGGGACGGTCTGCCCCACGTCCACCTTGTTGTAGCGCTGCACGTTGGGCAGCCCCTCGAGGAAGAGGATGCGGTCGATGAGCACGTCGGCGTGCTTCATCTCCTCGATGCTCTCCTTGCGCACCTTCTCGTAGAGGCGCTCGTAGCCCCAGTGGTGGCAGAGGCGGGCGTGGAGGAAGTACTGGTTGACGGCCGTCAGCTCCGCGGTGAGGACGTCGTTCAGCAGCGTCACCACCTGCTTGTCGCCCTTCATGGCGGCTCCTTGCAGAACCTAAAGAGCGGCGGAGGCTAGCTCACGCTCGCGGCGAGGGCAATCGGGGCAGTTGTTTCCGCAGCTCCGGCTGAGCCGCTGCTCGATCACCCCTTGGCAGCAGCCGCAGTCGCTGCCGGCGCCGCAGGCCCGGGAGACGTCCGCCAGGGAGCGCGCGCCATCGCGGATGGCGGCGTCCACCTCGCGCTCGGTCACCGACTGGCAGATGCAGAGGACCACCGCGCTCCCTCGCGAGATTGAGAATGAGTCTCAATCTCAGGCAAGAGTCTAGTCCCCCTCCGGCCCCGGGGCAAGGGTCAGGGGGTGCGGTAAAGTGCCTCATACTGGCCCGCGGCGCGGTCCCAGGAGTGATCCCGGGTCATGGCCCGCTGTTGCGCAGCGCGCCATCCAGCCCGGTCCCGCCAGAGGACGAGCGCCCGGTCGAGCGCTTCCAGGAGCGAGGCAGGAGTTGCGTGCTCGAAGCGGAACCCCCAGCCGTGAGGCCCTTCCACGATGCTGTCCGCCAGGCCGCCCACCGCGTGCACCAGGGGCAGCGTCCCGTAGCGCAGCGAGTAGAGCTGGTTCAGCCCGCAGGGCTCGAAGCGGCTGGGCATGAGGAAGACGTCCGCCGCCGCCTCGAGGCGGTGGGCCAGCTTGTCGTCGAAGCGGAGCTGGGCGGAGACCCGGCCGGGAAAGCGCACCGAGAGGGCCGCGAACTCCTCTTCCATCGGCGTGTCGCCCGTGCCCAGGAGCGCCAGCTGGACGTGGCGGTCCATCATCGCCGGCACCGCCTGGGCGAGGATGTCGTAGCCCTTCTGGTGGGCGAGCCGGCCGATGGCCGAGCAGAGCATGGTCCCCGGCTCCTGCTCCAGGCCCAGCTCCTCCTGCAAGGAGGCCTTGCACACCGCCTTGCCGGAGAGGTCGTTCGCCGAGTAGCGGTGGGGGATGGCGGGATCCTTCTCCGGGTTCCAGCGCTCGTAGTCGACGCCGTTCATGATCCCGGTGAGGTCCGCCTGCCGGTGGCGGAGCAGGCCCTCCAGCCCCGCGCCGATCTCGCTGCTCTGCACGATCTCCTTCGCGTAGGTGGGCGAGACGGTGGTGAGCTTCTCCGCGAACACCAGCCCCGCCTTCATGAGGTTGAGGCTGCCGTAGAACTCCAGCGCGTCGGAGTTGAAGAGGTCGCCGGGCAGGTCCAGCTCGCCCATCGCCTCCCGGGGGAAGACGCCCTGGTAGGCGACGTTGTGGATGGTGAACACGCAGCGGGCCCGCACCGGCGAGGGCCGGCCGGCCCAGCCGCGCTTGACGATCAGCGGCACCAGCGCTGCCTGCCAGTCGTGAGCGTGGATGGCGTCGGGGATGAAGTTCCACTGCCGGGCCGCCTCCAGCGAGCCGGCGCAGAGCAAGGCGAAGCGCTTGTGGTTGTCGCGGTAGTCCTTGCCGTTCTCCCCGTACAGCTCGCGGCGGTCGTACCAGGGGTTCTGCAGGAAGAGGTAGCGCAGCCGCTCGGCGGGGGCGTGCACGTGGATGTGCGCCCCGGCGTTGAGGTTGGGGAACTGCACCTCCACCCGCCGTCCGGTGTCGCGCAGGCCGAACTGCT
>DATKAG010000071.1:0-2050 GCA_035498355.1 Myxococcales bacterium
GCCCACCAGGATGGCCACGCCGGCGATGTGCACCCAGGCGGAGAGGTCGTTGAGCCGGGCGACCAGCCTCACCCCCAGGTGGTTGAGGGCGGCGTGGGTGGCGAGGACGGCGGCGCAGATCCGCAGGGTGGCCGCCCGGCCGCCGAGCCCCAGCATGGCGGCGATGAACTCGGAGAGCCCGTAGTCGATGCCGGCGGTGATGGCGAACTGCCCCAGGGTGTTCAGCCAGGCCGTGGTCCAGCCCGCGCCCCGGCCGCCCAGGATGGCCGACCAGTGGTAGAGCGCGCCCGCGGTGGGATAGGCGGAGGCCAGCTCGGCCAAAGACGCCGCAATGGACAGGGTGAGCAGCGTCACCAGCGGCCAGCCCGCGAGCATCTGCAAGGGGCCCCCGTACTTCAGCCCGTGGCCGTAGAGGGTGACGGCCCCGGTGAGCACGGAGATGATGGAGAAGCTGAGGGCGAAGTTGGCGAACCCGCCCATGTCGCGCAGGAGCTGCTGCGCGTAGCCCAGCCGCCGCAGCTGCTCGGTATCGCGGTCCACCCGGGGAGTTTCGCACAACGTCGCATTGCGGCCGCGGGCGACGGGGGCGCATTTCCGCCCCGGCGCCTTTCCGCTACTGTCGGGCCGTGGACGCGCCCAGGGTGCCGGTGCAGATCGTCGGGCGATCGGAGCGCGTGCAGGCGGCGCTGCGCTTCGCCGCCGGCGCCTCGCCCGACGGATCGCTCTCCGCCGGCCTCTGCTTCCTCTGCCAGGAGCTGGCGGCGATGACCGGATCCCCGGTGGCCTCCGCCTACGTGCTGGAGGGCGGCGGGGAGCTGGTGCTGCGGGGGACCTTCGGCTTCACCCACGACGCCATCGGAGAAGTGCGCATGAAGGTGGGCCAGGGGATCACCGGCACTTGCGTGGAGACCATGAGCCCGGTGACGGTGGACGACGCCCGCCTCACCGAGCAGTTCGAGTACTTCCCCCAGCTCGCCGAGGAACGGTACCCGGCCTTCCTCGCCATCCCCCTCATCTCTTCCAGCAGCCCGCGGGGAGCGCTGGTGCTGCAGCGGGAGGCGGGCCCCTTCAGCGAGTCGGACATCGTGCTGGCCATCAGCGCCACCCGGCCGTTCACCGCGCTGATCGACGCGCAGAATCCCGCCGGGGCGCACCTCATCCTCCGCGGCGAGGGAAACGGGAGGGGACGCTCGCTGGGGGTGGCCACGCTGCTCTCCCGGGCGCTGCCCCGCCGGGACACGCGCAAGACCACCCAGGAGCAGCTCCAGGCCGCCTTCGCCGCCGAGCGGGCGGAGGCGATGCAGCTGGCGGAGCGGGCCCGGCCGGCGCTGGGGGGCCCCTGCCGCGAGCTGGAGGAGATCTGCACCACGCTGGCCGACGTGCGCCTGGAGGAGCGGGCGCAGGAGCATGTGGCCAAGTACGTCCCGCCTTCGATAGCCCTGGAGCGGATCGCCGCCGAGGTGGCCCGCTCGCTCGCCCAGCACGGGCCAGCCGCGCGCCGGGGCGTGGACATCGAGGCCTTCCTCGGAGCGGTGGCGCGGCGGCTGGCGGGCATCGAGCCCCAGCGGTTGCGGCGCGGAGAGCTGGTGGTCTCGGTGCACCTGCCCGGGCTGGTGGCGCTGCGCGCCTGGACGGCAGGCGTCACGGGGGCGATCTGCGCCACGCCCCGGCAGGACTCGACCGGCGGCAACCTGCTCACCGGCCTGGGCATGCCGGTGGTGTGGGGCGTGCGCGACATCTTCGAGTCGGTCTCCCAGGGAGACCGGGTGGCGCTGGACAGCGACGGCGGCGAGGTGGTGATCAACCCCAGCGCGGCGCAGGCGGCCGCCTGGAGGCGCTGATCCGTGCTGGGCGGGCTGTACGGGCAGCCGCTCACGCTGCTCACCGATCTCTACCAGCTGAGCATGGCCGCCGCGGCCTTCCAGGAGGGCCTGCAGCGGGAGGCCGCCTTCCACCTGCTCTTCCGCCGCGCCCCCTTCCGCTCCGGCTTCACGGTGGCGGCGGGCCTGGCCACCGCCCTGGAGTATCTGCGCGAGCTGCGCTTCACCGC
>DATKAG010000072.1:0-14409 GCA_035498355.1 Myxococcales bacterium
GGCCCGGCACTCGGGCTTCGAAAGGGCGAATTGTTCGCTCTGCGGAAGAGCGACGTCGATCGCGAGCGCTGGACGCTCACGGTCGCCCGCTCACACGACCGCGAGACTACGAAGAGCGGCGCAGCTGCCGTCCTACCGATACCGGAAGCGCTGCGTCCGTGGATCGCGCACCAACTCGAGCACGCACCCGGACCGCTACTCTTCCCCGCTCCCGATGGCTCGCAGCGTTCACGGGAGGCGGACCCGCCGAAGGCGTCGACCTCCATCGCGTGCAGCGGCTCATGCGCCATAGCGACGTCCGCGTTACGACCGGAACCTTCTCGTCGAGGACCTCCGCGCCGCGGTAGACGCGTACGCTCCGGTGCCGCTGGCAGCGCCGCCGTTGCGCGATCCGAAGAGCTCGCAAACGGCCAACCGACCTTCGGCTGCTGCAGATTTGCTGCATGGGCCAGGGTCGGCAATGACGCGACGAGCCAACTGGCCGAAGAGTCCTCGGAAATCAGCGATCAAGTTGGTGGGCGCTGCAGGATTCGAACCTGCGACCCCTGCCGTGTGAAGGCAGTGCTCTACCGCTGAGCTAAGCGCCCCTGGAGGGCCGGTTCACTTCGCACGCCGGCCCGCGTGCGTCAAGACTTGTCTCCCGGCGTGCGCGGCGGCGCAGGGCTCCCCCTGTGGCACGTGTCGCATCCCACCGGACTGTCGTTCCCGAAGTAACCGCTGGCGATGTAGCTCGTCATCTCCAGCATCTCCCGCGCCCGCGTCTTGCGGGGCGTGTCCGCCGCGAAGTCCTGCTCCTGGTGGCAGTGCGTGCACTTCCCGCCCATCTCCCGCGCGAACCAGCCCATGAGCAGGCCGAAGTTGCGCACGTCCATCCCCTTCAGCACCCGCACGTCCTTGAACGCCGCCTCCGCCTTCGCCGCCAGCCTCTCGGGCGGCATCTTCTCGAAGGGCTCGGGCAGCTCCTTGGAGAACGACATCTTCGCCGGCTCCTCGTCCCCCCGGTGGCAGGTCCAGCAGGTGACCCGCACCTTCCCCCCGAACGTCCGCCGGTTGATCTCCTCGTTCATGCGGATCATCTCCCGCGCCCGCCGCTTCTCCTCCTTGGCGTCGGAGGCGAAGTCCTTCTCCGCCGCCAGGTGGCAGCTCCCGCACTTCGCTCCCAGGTTCGCCCGCATCGATTGCATGGCCGCCATGAACCGGTTCCCCGAGAGCGCGCCCATCAGCTTCACGTTCTGGAAGAGCGCCGAGGCCGGTTGCTCACCCTTCTCTCCCCAACCCAGCCCCAGCGGCGTCTCGGTTCCGGCCGCCGTGATCGGACTCGCCAGGTCCGCCCGCGGCGCGCCCGCGTCCGGCGCCTCCACTCCGGCGTCCGGCGTGCCGGCGTCCACGCGCACGCTGGCCGGACCCGCCGCGTTCTCCGGCGGAACCGCCAGCGGGGGCGGAGGAGGCTGGGTGATGGTCGCGCGCTGGAAGCAGCCGGGCGCGAGGACCGCCGCGAGCAGCAACGCCGCAGAGCGCATTCGCACCTCCGCTACTTCTTCTGCGCGATCAGCTGATCCAGCTCGTCGGACAGCTCCCGCACCCGCCGCTTGAGCGCGGAAAGCCTCTTCCCCGCGTCCTTGAAATCCTCCCGCGTCACCAGCCCCGCCGCCCGCAGCGCCTTCTCCTGCGCCCCGTCCAGCGCCTGCTTGGCCCGCTGCAGCCCCCCGATGGCCGCCGCGATGGCCTCCGCGCGCTTCGGGTCCTCGAAGAGCTTCCCCATCGCCTTCATGCCCAGCTCGGTGGCGCGCTCGCGCAGCGTCTTGGAGGCCATGGGAAAAATCTACACGAATCCCCCGGCGACTGCCCGCGGGGGCCCCACCCTCACTGCCCGCCGAAGACCTTGCGGATGGAGGCAAAGAGACCCCGCGACTGGTCGCCCGCGGTGTCCATCTGCCTCTCCGCCGCCAGCCGGCGCCGCTCGGCGTCCTCCTGCCAGGCGGCTTTCAAAGCAGCCGGGGTGTCGCGCGTGGCCAGCATCAGCTCCCGCGTCTCGCCGTTCGCCGCCTCGATGGTGACGTGCAGCAGGCACTCCTCGTCGAGGATGAAGTTCACCCGCTGGCCGGCCACCTCGGCGGGAAAGCGCAAGGTGCCCAGGTACTCGTTGTCGATGATCTTGTCGCCGTCGCCCTGGAAGATGTCCAGCTCCAGCGCCTTCCCCTCGCGCGCCGGCGGAAGGCGGAAGCTGCTCTTCGAGGGGATCTGCGTGTTCTTCTCGATCACCTTGCGGAACCGGCCGCCGGGCGTGGCGAAGCCGATGGGCATGCTCAAAGCATCCACCAAGGTGACCGCGTCGATCTCTTGCATCGACTCGGCCAATAGCGCCGCCCCCAGGGCCACCGACTCGTCGGGGTGCACGCCCTTGCGCGGCGGCTTGCCGAAGAACTGGTGCGCCTTGCCCTGCACCAGCGGCATGCGGGTCTGCCCGCCCACCAGCAGCACTTCCTGGATCTCGCCCCGGGGAAGGCTCTTCTCCCCCAGCACCTTCTCCACCAGCTGGAAGGTCTTGTCGACCAGGTCCATCACCAGCGCGTTCACCCGCTCGCGGGAGAGGGGGATGCGCAGGTCCACCGGCTTGCCCTTGCGCTCGGCGATGAAGGGCAGCTCGATCACCACGTTGCTGAGCAGCGAGAGGTCGATCTTGGCCGACTCGGCCGCGTTCTTGATCCGCTGCATGGCGATGGGCGACTGGGTGAGGTCGATCTTGGTCTGGTTGCGGAACTCCTCCAGCACGAAGTCGATGATCCGGTTGTCGAAGTCCACGCCGCCCAGGAAGGTGTCGCCGCCGGTGGCCAGCACCTCCATCACGTTCCCGTGCAGCTGCAGGACGCTGACGTCGAAGGTGCCACCGCCCAGGTCGTACACCAGCACCTTGTGGTCGAAGCCACGGTTGAGCCCGTAGGCCAGGGCCGCCGCGGTGGGCTCGTTGACGATGCGCTTGACGGTGAACCCCGCCAGCTTGCCCGCCTCCTTCACCGCGTTGCGCTGGTTGTCGTTGTAGTAGGCGGGGACGGAGATGATGGCCTCGTTGATCTCCTGCCCCAGGGTGGCCTCCGCCACCCGCTTGCAGTGCTGCAGGACGAAGGCGCTGATCTGGGGCAGCGAGTAGACCTTGCCGCCCATCACCACCGCCGCCTCGCCCTGCGGCCCCTCCACGATCTCGTAGGAGAAGTAGTGCTTGATGTCCTGCACCACCTTGGAGTTGTACTGCCGTCCGATCAGGCGTTTGGCGCCGTAGATGGTGTTGCGCGGGTTGACCACCATCTGGTCCTTGGCGACGTTCCCCACCAGCAGGTCGCCCTTGTCCCCGATGGCCACCACGCTGGGCAGGATCAGCGAGCCTTTGTCGCTGGGTACGACCCGGGCGACCTTGTTGCGCACGTAGGCGACGCACGTGTTGGTCGTGCCCAGATCGATGCCGAGAAGGATGGGCTTGTCGGCAGGCATACCGCTGCCCGGATGCTACGGCGCGGCCCGTCCGTAAAGCAACAAATCCCCTTATTTCCAACGAACGTCGTACCGTACGGTTACACCGCCGGGGGTGGATTCCAACACCTGGGGCGGCCCCACCTCACCCACCGTTCCCGACAGCTCGTAGACGAAGAGCAGGGTCCCGCGCAGCACGTGGAAGGCCGCCTGAGGCGTGCCCGCGCCGGCGAAGCGGGCGGTGATGGCGCCGGCCTTCTCCGCCGCTTCCCAGGTGAAGGTGATCCCCCGGGTGACGATGGAGAAGAAGCGGTCCAGGTTGCCGAAGATGGGCGAAGGCGACTGGCCGAAGAGCGTGAAGGCCATGCGGACCACCGGCTGCAGCACGCTCCAGCCCAGCGGCCGGGCGCAGGCCATCCCGCACTCCACCAACGCCTCCTTGCCCGCCAGCTGCTGCAAGGCCGCCTGGATCTCGTCGATGGGCCCTGAGGCAATGAGGCTCAGCGCCATGGGAGGATTATCGATCACCCCGCGCGTCTTCTCCGAGACCGCCGTGCGCACCTGCTCGCGCAGCCCCCGCTTGTCCACGTAATCCATCAGCGCCCGGAAGAACGACCCCAGGCCCTGCCTCGGCTCTTCCGCCATGCCCTATTCTTCGAGCAGGTCCGGCCCGGGCGCCAATTCGATGCTCCACTTTTCGTAGGGCGCCGGCCGGGCGGGGAGCTCGTCGACGAACCGGCTGGGGCGAAGCAGGAGGCGGGCCCGGTCCCGCTCCTCCTGCATCATGGGGTAGGTGAGGTAGAGCTCGTCCTTGGCCCGGGTCACCGCCACGTAGAAGAGCCGCCGCTCCTCCTCCTCCCCGTCCGGCGCCCGCAGCGCCGGGGCGCTGGGGAAGCGGCCGTCGGCCAGCCAGATGAGGAACACCGCGCGCCACTCCAGCCCCTTGGCCTGGTGCACGGTGGAGAGGGTGAGCTTCTCGTCGGGCTCGCCGCCCTCGATCACCTCCTCGGCCTCCAGCGAGTCGAGCAGGGTCAGGTCGCCGAGAAGCTGCTCCAGCGACTCGGCCTGCAGGGCGTAGTCGGCGAGCTGGAGCACGTCGTCGTACCGGGCCTGGGCGTTGGCGTAGCGCTGCTTGAGCGCCTCGCCATAGCCCCCTTCCTGGAGGATGCAGCGGATCATCTCGCTCGGCTGCGAGCGCAGGGAGAGCAGCGTCCGCAAGGCGTCGCCCAGCGCGCGCAGGCCGGGGCGGGCCTTGGGTGGCACGTGGGCGGTGAAGGACCCGATCTCCCCGCGCGGATCGCCCCCCTGCCGCAGCCGCTGCTCCACCTGCGCCCAGAGCGCGTCGGCGCTTTGCGCCCCCACGCCCGGCACCAGCTTGACGATCCTCTTGAAGGAGATCTCGTCCTGCGGGTTCTGCACGAACTTGAGGTGCGCCAGCACGTCCTTGATGTGCGCCTGCTCGAAGAAGCGCACCCCGGCGCGCACCAGGAAGGGAATCCCCCGCCGGGCCAGCTCCATCTGCAGCTCCATCGAGTGCGTGTGCGCCCGGTAGAGCACCGCCATCTCCCGCAGCGGGATCCCTTCCTCCCGCAGCTCGAGGACGCGCTGGGCCACGAACTCCGCCTGCTGCTGCACGTCGCGCAGGGGCACCAGCGCGGGCAGCGTCCCTCCCTCCCGGTGCGCCTGCAGCTCCTTGGGGAACTGCTTGCGGTTGCAGGCGATGGAGGCGTTGGCCAGCGCCAGGATGGGCGGCGTGCTCCGGTAGTTCGTCAGCAGGCGGAGCTGGCTGCACTTCGGGTAGCGCTCGGGGAACTTGAGGATGTTCTCGAAGTGCGACCCGCGGAAACCGTAGATGCTCTGCGCGTCGTCCCCCACCACCAGCAGGTGGCCGTGGGAGGCGGCCATCCCGTCCACGATCTCCCCCTGCAGCCTGTTCGTGTCCTGGTACTCGTCGACCAGCACCGCCGAGAAGCGCCGGGCGAGGCTCTCGCGCGCCGCCGGCACTTCCAGGAGGAGCCGCTTCCAGTTGAGCAACAGGTCGTCGAAGTCCATGGCGTTCATCTGCGCCTTGCGCTCGGCGAACCTCCGGGCCACCGAAAGGATCTCCTCCTCCAGCGCCACGAACTGGGGCGCCTCCAAAGCGATCACCTCCCGCAGGGGCCGCTGGGTGTTCACCGCGCAGGAGTAGAGCTCCACCAGCGCGTCGGGGCGGGGGAAGCGCCGCTGGCCCACCCCGCAGCCCACGTCGGAGGTGGCGCTGGCCATCACCTCCTTCGCGTCTTCCCGGTCGAGCAGCCCGAAGCGGTCGGCGTATCCCAGACGGCTGGCGTGCTCGCGCAACAGCCCGTGCGCCACGTGGTGGAAGGTCCCGCCCCACATCCTGCGCGTCTCCACCCGGCAAAGCTGGCCGACGCGCGCCATCATTTCCCGTGCCGCCTTGTTGGTGAAGGTGAGCAGGAGGATCCGTTCCAGCGCCGTCCCCGTCTCCAGGAGATGCGCCACCCGGTAGGTGAGCGCGCGCGTCTTCCCCGCCCCGGCCCCCGCGATCACCAGCGTGGGCCCAGGTTCGCAGAGGGCCACGGCGCGCTGCTCGTCGGAGAGATCGCGGTCGTAGTCGACCAGGCCCTTGCGGGCGGGCGCGGTGCTCTTCAGCGCGTACCGGCGCACGGCCGGGGCGGCGGGTTCCTGCTGGGCGAGAGCGGTCTCGGTGGGCATCTGCCGCCCACCCTAGTGAACGGGTGTACAGATGTCAAAATCGGGAAAGGCGCCTTCTCTCAAGCGCGTGCGCGCAGCACGTCCTTCGCACCCAACCGGGAGTGGGCAAGCTCGCCGCGGGACTTGATGAGCAGGATCTCGGCCAGGATGGAGATGGCGATCTCGCCTGGCGTCTTGTCCCCCAGCTTGAGGCCGATGGGAGCGTGGAGCCGCGGGTCCTCGCGCGGATCGCGGCCCGCGCGCCGGGCGATGCTGCGGAGGATGAGCGCCACCTTCCGCCGGCTGCCGATCAGCCCGATGTAGCGCGCGCCGCTGCCCAGGGCAGCCTCCAGCACCGTCTCGTCGAGCGCGTGGCAGCGGGTGAGGATCACCACGAAATCGGCGGGCCCCGGAGCAAAGCCCCCCAGGGGTTGGGCCGACAAGTCCGCGCAGCGCACTTCGGAAGCGCGGGGGAAGCGGTCGCGGGCAACGAAGCCGGCGCGGTCGTCGATGACCGCAGTGTCCAATCCGATCTCCGCGGCGATGCTCGCCACCCTCTCGCCCACATGGCCCGCTCCGTAGAGCAGCAGCCGGGCGGCCGGGCGCACCACGTCGAAGAAGACGGCCACCTCGCCGCCGCACTTCATCCCCAGGTCCTCGGGGATGCCGCCGCCAGGAGGCAGAGGGTGCGCGGCGTCGCCGGCCGTGGTGAGCGCGTACCTGCGCTCGCAGGAGGCGCCTTCCTCCTGGAGAAGCCGCACGGCCTCCTGGATGACCACCGCCTCGAGCGGACCGCCGCCCACCGTGCCCTGGATCCCGCCGCCGGGCGCGACCAGCATCTTCGCGCCCGCGTCGCGCGGGGCGGAGCCCGCGGTGGCGGTCACCGTGCAGAGCACGAAGGGCTCGCGCGCCCCGCTGCGGCGGGCCGCTTCCCGGAACAGTTCGGCGTCGGTGAG
The DNA here is from genome assembly GCA_035498355.1 of Myxococcales bacterium. GTDB lineage: Bacteria > Myxococcota > Myxococcia > Myxococcales > 40CM-4-68-19 > 40CM-4-68-19. The sequence continues at coordinate 7,116 of DATKAG010000072.1, forward strand.
ATTCATCGCCGCCCCAGAGTCTAGCAGCGGCCCGCGGTTGCGCCAGCGGGCGCGGGCGCTTACAAGGGCGCGCCGTGACCGACCTGGCCGTGGTGTGCGATTTCGACGGGACCGCGACGCTGCTCGACGTGGGCGACGAGATCAGCCGTCACTTCTGCGGAGCCGAGTACCTGGCCCTGCAGAAGAAGCTCTTCCACGAAGGCAAGCTCACCACCCGGGCCATCATCCAGAGCATCTACACCCCCATCCGCGCCGGCGAGGCGGAGGTGCTGGCCTTCGCCCTGCAGGCGGCGAAGCTGCGTGCCGGATTCGCCGACCTGGTGGCGGCCGCCCGCGACCGGGGCGCGCCCTTCTATCTCGCCTCGGGTGGGCTGAGGCAATACGTTGAAGCGGTGATCGCGGCGCACCTGCCGGCGGAGCTGCGCGCGCACGTGCAGGTGCGGGCCAACGAGGCGGTGTTCTCTCCCTCGGGATTGCGGGTCACCTACCCGGGCGACGCGGAGTCGCGCGCCGCGGGCTGCGAGGTGTGCGGGTCCTGCAAGCGGGTGGCGGTGGCGGAAGCGCGCCGGGCGGGGGCCTCGTACGTGCTGGGGATCGGCGACGGCTTCGCCGATCGCTGCCTGGCGAAGTTCGCCGATCGGACCTTCGTCCGCGAGGACAGCTACCTGCACCACTACTGCCGCGACCACGGCCTCGACTGCACGCCCTTCACCGACCTGCACGAAGCGGCCGAGGCGGTGCGCGGATTCGTCAGGCCGGCTGCGACGCCGATTCCAGGGCGATGATGGCCAGGGCGCGGTTGAGGATGGAGAGGCGGCGCCGGGCGCCGGCGATGGCGGCGCGGGCCCGCGGCGAGTCGCCGTGGTAGCGCTGCATGGTCTCTTTCAGCTGCTCGTAGGCCAGCTGGACGCGGCCGATGAGCTGGATCCTCTGGTTCCGGTCAACGAGGGGTTTGCGGGGCATGGGGGTCCTCCGTCGGTTGCCACCCCCTTTGATGCATTCAGCTTGCCAACTCTTCACTCCGGCCTAACCGGTCGGAATCACGAGTGGCGCCCGCAGGGCCGTGTGGGACGACTGACACGCCGACACAGGAAGATCGACCGATTGTCCAGCAGGGGAACAGGACTTCCCTACTCTTCGCTGAGGAGCCGGGAAAGGGTCTTCCGGTCGATCCCCAGCACCTCCGAGGCGCGCGTCTTGTTGCCGCCCTGCTCCTTGAGGATCCGCTCCGCGTAGCGCCGGCTGAGGACGTCGAGGGTGGGACGGTCGGCGGCCAGCGGATCGAAGGCGGCGGCCGGGGGCGGGGGCGTGATGGAGGACGAGGGCCGCGCCGGCCCGCCGCGCTGCGCCTGCCACAAATCCCGCACCGGCTCGGGCAGGTCCTCGGCGAGGATGGTGCCGCCCGGGTTCAGGGCCAGCGCCCGGGCCACCGCGTTCTCCAGCTCGCGGACGTTGCCCGGCCAGTCCCAGAGGAGCAGCGCCTCGCGCGCCTCGGTGGTGAGGGAGGCGCCGCGGTCCCCGGCGTGCCGCGCGGCGAAGTGCTCGGCCAGCAGCGGGATGTCCTCGCGCCGCTCGCGCAGGGGAGGGATGCGGATGGTGACCACGTTCAGGCGGTAGAAGAGGTCCTCGCGGAACTTCCCCGCCTTCACCGCCTCGGCCAGGTCCTTGTTGGTGGCGGCCACCACCCTGGTGTCCACCCGGACGGGCGCGCTCTCGCCCACCCTGCGGATCTCGCCCTCCTGCAGGACGCGCAGGAGCTGTCCCTGGATGCGCGAGCCGATGTCGCCGATCTCGTCGAGGAAGAGCGTCCCGCCGGTGGCCTCCTCGAAGAGGCCCCGCCGCGTGCCGGTGGCGCCGGTGAAGCTGCCGCGGGCGTGGCCGAAGAGCTCGCTCTCCAGCACCCCTTCGGCGATGGACCCGCAGTCCACCGCCAAGAAGGGGCCCGACGCCCGCGCGCTCGAGGAGTGGATGGCGCGCGCCACCAGTTCCTTGCCCGTGCCGCTCTCGCCTACCACCAGCACGGTGGCGTCGGTGAGGGCCACCCGCGCCGCCGTCTTGTAGACCTGCAGCATGCCCTCGCTGCGGCCCACCACGTTGGCCAGCGCGTACTTCTCGCGGATCTCCCGCTTCAGGTGCCGGTTCTCCGTCGCCAGCCAGCGGTGCCGGAGCGCGCGGTCCACCACCAGCTTGATGGCGTCCACCTGGTAGGGCTTGGAGATGTAGTCGTAGGCGCCGCGGCGGATGGCGTCGACCGCGCCGTCCACGTTGCCGAAGGCCGTCACCAGAAGGACCGGCGTCTCCGGCGCGTGCTTGCGCACCCAGGCCAGCACCTCCAGGCCGTCCATGTCCACCATGCGGATGTCGCTCACCACCGCGTCGAACTCGCTGTCGCGCTCCAGCCGGTCGATGGCCTCGGCGCCGTCGGAGCAGGCCACCACCGTGTGCCCGTCCTCGGCGAGGATCTGCTCCATCAGCTCGCGCGAGAGCTTGTCGTCGTCCACCACCAGGATGCGCGCGGGGTCCGGCATCTTCGGAAAACTCTATCACCTCATGCGGGATGCGCTTCGGTCACGGGGAAGCGCACGGTGAACGCCGATCCCTTGCCGGGCTCGCTCTCCACGTCGATGCGGCCGCGGAGGGCGCGGGCGATCTCCTTGCAGATCGCCAGGCCCAGGCCGGTGCCCTTCCCGTCCGGCTTGGTGGTGAAGAAGGCCTCGAAGATGCGCCGCTTCACCTCCGGCGGCATGCCGGTGCCGGTGTCGCTCACCCGCAGGACCACGTCCCGGCCCTCGGTGCGGGCCTGCACCTCCAGGCGGCCGCCGTTGGGCATCGCGTCCACCGCGTTGGCCACCAGGTTGGTGAGCAGGTGGCGCACCAGGCCGGGATCGGTGCGCACCGCGCCGCCGTCCACGTCGCGCTCCACCTGGATGCGCTGCCGCGCCTCCATCCCCAGGGTGAGATCGAGCGCCTCGTCCACCAGCGGGGCCAGCTCCACCGTCTCCGCCGAGGGGGTGAAGCCGCGCGTCTGGTCGAGGAAGCGGCGGATGATCTGCGTCATCCGGGCCACCTCGCCCTGCAGCACGGCCACCTGGGAGCGCGCGGGATCGGCCAGGTCGGGCCTGCGGGCGAGGAGCTGCAAGTGCCCGCTCAGGGCGTTCAGCGGGTTCCCCAGCTCGTGGGCGATGGTGCCCGCGAGCTGGCCGAGGGCGGCGAGGCGCTCCTGGGAAGTGAGGTCGCGGCGGGCGGCGACCAGCAGGTCGTTCAGCTCGGCGAGGTCGCGGTTCTTCTGCGTCAGCTCGGCGGTGGCCTCCTCGATCTTGCGGGTCAGCTCGGCGTTGAAGCCGCGGATCTGCGCCAGCATCCGGTTGAACCCGCGGGAGAGGTAGGACAGCTCGTCGCCGCCCTCCGGGGGGCCGGGCGCCTTGACATCGAGCAGCCCGCCCTCCACGGCGCGCATGGCGAGCTGCAGGGCGGAGACGCGGCGGATGAGGATGCGCCCGAGCAGGATCCAGAAGGCCACCACCAGGAAGAGCGACGCGCCCACCGCCACTTCCAGGAAGGCCCTGCGCTCCGCCGCGATCAGCCGCTGCGCCTCGGCCAGCGAGGCGAGCAGCACCAGGCGGGCTTTGGCGCCGCGGGCGTCGCTGAAGGACGCCACCACGCGCAGGGCGCGACCGGAGATGGGATCGTCGAGCACCTCGCCGGCGAGGCGGGTGGCGGGGCCCCGCCAGCGGCTGAAGACGATGCCCCCGGAGTCGAGGCGGGCGGCGGTGAAGTCGGCATCGATCCCCAGCGCCGCCTGGCGCGCGACTTCTGCGCGAAGGATTCCCCGGTGCGTGCGGACGGTGGCCGCCAGCTCGTCGGAGATCTGGTCGTCGTCGTTGCCGGCGTGCTTGAGGGCCAGGGTGGTGGCGCTGGCCAGCTCGGTGGTGCGCTTGCGGATCTCGTCCTCCACCGACTTCTGGCCGATGCGCAGGCCCAGGGCGGCCGCGGCCAGCAGCGTAGCCGCGAGCACCGCGGTGAAGAGGAGGACGAGCTGGAGCCGGAGGGACATCCCAGCCCCGTTGTATTACGCTTTACGCTGGCGGCAGCTTCTTCTGGCCCTCGGGCTCCTCGGTCTCGTTCAGCCCCTTCTTGAACCCCCGGATCGCCTGCCCGAGGCTGTTCCCCAACTGGGGCAGCTTGGACGGCCCGAAGAACAACAGCGCCAACCCAAGGATGACGACGATTTCACCGAAGCCCAGCCGCATGGAAATCCTCCACCCCCTGCCTAATGCAAACAACCGGCCCAGCCAAAGGAATCCTGCCAAGACCAACGCCGGAGATCGGGGACACAATACGCAACCCCGCGTGCCAACGCGGCCCCGGGTTGGCATGACGAATTGCGTATTGTGTCCCCGAATTCCGACTTAGGTTGGAGTTTGGAATGTGGCCGGAGGGGGAGGTTCCGGTAACGTTCAGGCGGTGCTGGTGGTGATGGCGATCCTCCTGGCGGAGGCGGTTCCGGGGCAGGCGCGGCTGGAAGCGGCGGTGCTCGATGGGATCGGGGGATCGTGTCCGGGGCAGAAGGTGGCGGTCGATCCGGACCTCACCCGGGCCTGCCGGGCCTACACGGCGGCGGTGAAGGCCGGGCTGGCCAAGGTGAGCGGGCCCGCCGCTTCGTTCTACGCCTCGCTGGAGTCGTATGAGCCCGCGCCCGTGGTTGGCATCGCTACCGTCAGCCCGGCTTCCCGGGCGGACCGGGCGGCCGGAGAGCTGTTTCCGAAGTCATGTCGTTTCAACCACATCGGCGTGGCCGCCGGGGAGATGCCCTCCGGGGGCGCCATCGTCTGCGCCATCACCGCGCTGCACTCCACCACCCTGCAGCGCATCCCCGGCCGCGCTGAGGCGGGCCAGACCGTGGTCGTCTCGGGAAAGCTGGGCGAAGGCCTCCGCCGGCCCCGGCTGTTCGTGACCCGTCCCTCCGGCGAGGTGGAGGAGATGCAGATCTCCAGCGACGGGGCGGACTTCTTCGCCAAGGTGGCCCTGCCCCAGCGCGGTGAGCACTCCATCGAGGTCCTGGCCGACGGGTCGGGCGGACCCCAAGTCACGGCCTTGCGCCGCGTCTTCGCCGGCGTCCAGCCTCCCTCGAGACCGCCCCCCGAAGGCCCTCCGCTCACCGGACTGCCGGGGGTGGAAGCGGCCATCGCTCACTTGCGCGCCTCCCGGGGCCTGCCGGCGCTGGAGCGCGATCCGGCGCTGGACGCGGTCGCCGAGGCGCACAGCCAGGAGATGGCCCGGCTGCGCACGTTCGCGCACGTCCTTCCCACGGACGGGACGCCCGGCGACCGCCTGCGGGCGCGCGGCTACCCCTTCCGGAGCGTGGGGGAGAACATCGGTCTTTCCAGCGACGTGGGCACCGCCCACGAGGCCATCGTGGGATCGCCGGCCCATCTCGCCAACCTCCTCGACCCCCGCCACAGGCGCCTGGGCCTGGGCGCGGCGGCGGGGCTCACCGCGGACGGCGCCGAGGGCGTGTACCTGACCGAGGTGCTGGCGGCGCCGGTGGTGGGGAGCGCCGATCCCGCGGGCGAAGTGGCCCGCATGGTCGCCGCGGAACGGAAGAAGCGCGGCTTGGCCCCGTTGCCGCGGGATCCTGCCCTCGACGCCTTCGCCGCCGGCGAAGTACGCAAAGCTGCGGACGCCGACCAGATGAAGCTCGACCAGGCCCTGCCGGCGCGCGCCCTGGAACAGGCGCCCGAGTTGACCAGCGCCGTGGCCGAGATCTACCTGGCCAGCGGCCCGGACGATCTGGCCTTCTCCAAGAACGTCGGGGACGCGAAATGGACCCGCATCGGGGTCGGCGCGTTGTATGCCGACTCGAGGCAGTACGGTGCGAAGAGGCTCTGGGTCCTGCTGCTCTACGGCCGATGAAGCCGCTAGGCGGACTTCCGCTGCGTGGCGAAGGCCTCGATCGAGTTCTCGGGAGAGACGTGGGTCATGCTGTAGTTCGGGCAGCGCACGCAGGTGAAGCTGTTCCAGCCGCGCTTGACGGCCTCGTTGAGGCACTCGTCATAGGCGGTGCAGAAGAGGTTCCGATGCGCCTCCACCGACATCTTCTTGTTGCCCTCGAGATTGATGGGCGTCGTCATCTCCGTCGGGAACGGCTTCGCCAAAAGCGCCATTCGAACAAACCTCCTTGCGAGGCGCGGGCATATAACAGAACGCGTCAAGCTCCGCCACCTCCGGATGGGCAAAGGCGCGGAGATGTGCGCACGGCCGGCTGTTCTTGCAAGGGGACGGGATAAACGACGTGAGATCGAGGACTTTTGTCGGACTGTCGGCGCTGGGGCTCGCCGCCTTCTTGCGAGCTTCGGCCGCTGAGGATGCGGCCGCCCGGGCAGGCGCGCTCCTGGCCGCCGGCAATGCCGCCGAGGCGCAGGCGCTCGCCGGCTCCTGCAGCAGTCCGCGCTGCCGGCTGGTGCTGGCGCGCGCATTGTTTGCGCTGAAAAGGTATCCGGAGGCGGCAAGTGCGCTCCGGGATGTTCCGGACCTGGGTCCGCTGGAGCCTTGGGCGAAGGCGCTCCTGGGGGAGTCGCTGCTCCAGTCGGGCGCGGCAACAGAGGCGCTCGGGCCGCTGCGGACCGCCGCCTCGGCGGAGGGTCCGGCGTCGCTGCGCGCCTCGGCCCTGCTCGCCGAGGCCTTGCTCACGACCGGGGATTTCCCGGAAGCGCACAAGGCTTCCCTCCACGCCCTGTCCCTGCCCGGCCAGCCTCCGGAGACCATCGCCAACCTGGCCTTCATCGCCGCTCAGGCCCTCCGCGGACAACCCGACCGCGCCGAGGAAGCGGCCGAGGCGCTGCGGACGTTCTGGCTCCGCCATCCCGATCGCCCGGAAGCGGAACAGGCGCGGGCCCTGCAGCGGGACCTCGGTGTCCCGCTTCCGGAGCCGTCGGGCAAGGAGCTGATGCTGCGCGCCTCGCGGCTGCTCGCCGGCGGCCAGCCCTCCGCGGCCGTGGCCCAGGCTGAGGTGGCGGCGAAGATGCTCTCCGGCGAGGAGCGTGCGGAGGCGCTGCTGCTCCAGGCCCGGGCGCTGGCGGCCGACGGCCGCCGCAACGACGCCGCGCCCTTCCTGGAGGAGGCCTGGAAGCGCGGAGGGGCGCGCGTGGCGGCGCCGGCGGGGATGCTGCTCGCCCGGGACCGCGCAAGGCGGGGCCAGGAAGACCCGGCCTTGAAGCTGGCCGCCACGGTGGCGAAGAAGTTCCCCAGCTCGCTGGAGGCGGAAGAGAGCGCCCTCTTCAGCGCCCGCCTCTAC
>DATKAG010000073.1:0-31163 GCA_035498355.1 Myxococcales bacterium
GTTTTTCTTTTTCAGATCTTCCTCTGCGCGAACGCCTGCGGCATGTGCTTGCGCACCAGCCGCCCCAGCTCGTCGCCGTCCACCAGGTCGATGGGGTTCCCCCGGGCGGCGTCGCGCGCGTCCGAGGTGAAGGTGCCGAGCGTCACCAGCACCCCCTTGCCCACGAACTCCGCGCGCGCGGTGTCGATCATGTTCCGCACCTCGTCGGCGTCGGTGGGCACGCCCGGTTGCCCCAACAGGCCGTGCACGTAGAGCCGGCCGCCGCGGATGGGGGTGGGATCGTTGGCGTAGAGATCGACGGTGGCCGCGCCCCGCTCGCTGCGCTCGGGGTTGAAGCCCATCTCGGCGAAGAGGGTGAGGAGCAGCCGCTGGAAGCCCTCGATGCCGAAGCCGCGCACCCAGCTCATCGCCCCCAGCCCGTCCCGGGCCAGGTTCTCCGGCGCCGCCGGGGAGACCGGCTGGCCGCGGCCGATGAGGAAGATGAGGAGGAACCCCAGCGCCGTCGCCACGGCCGCGACGATCAGGATGCCCATCCCGCCTTCACTCCCCCGCCCCCGCCCCGTCGTCAAGCCGTCCTTGACAGGCCGGGGCCCCAAAGGTACAAGCCCCCCCTCCCTCGCCGCTCGGATCTCCCCCGCGCGACGGCGTTTTTCCGAATCCACGGGCCTGTAGCTCAGCTGGGAGAGCGCTAGAATCGCACTCTAGAGGTCACCGGTTCGATCCCGGTCAGGTCCACCACGCGTCGCTGTTGCATCCTCCTGCGGCGAGATTTAAAAGGTTTTAAATCTAGCGGAGGCGAGCTTGGAGCCTCTACGAAGAGCGGAGCAGGAAGCGGATCGGCGATTTCGCCCTGTCGCACCGGATCGATGGCTACTGGGACAGCGCTGACACCGGGATCGACCTGATAGCGATCGACAAGGCCGGAAAGCGTCTTCGCCTGGGGAATTGCAAGCGCTCCGAAGAAGAGCTCCTGGCTGACCTGGCGAGATTCGAGGGGCACACCATGCGCTTCCTCGAAGCCTTCCCCCGGTACAAGGTCTGGACCATCGAGAAGGTCGGGCTCTCCCCCAGTCTCTCCGCTGAGGGCCGCCGTCACCTGCAGCGGGGGGGCCTTCTGGCCCAGGATCTCCCCGACCTCCTTGCGGGTCTGTGAGGCGCGAGTGGACGAGCAGAAACTTCGCGCCGAGATCGCCCGACGGCGGACATTCGCCATCATCTCGCACCCGGACGCGGGGAAGACCACGCTCACCGAGAAGCTCCTGCTCCACGGGGGGGCCATCCACCTGGCCGGGGCGGTGAAGGCCCGGGGGGCGCAGAGGCACGTCACTTCCGACTGGATGGAGTTGGAGCGGCAGAGGGGGATCTCGGTCACCAGCTCGGTGCTGCAGTTCGAGCACCGCGGCTTCCGCCTGAACCTGCTCGACACGCCCGGCCACCAGGACTTCTCCGAGGACACCTACCGGACGCTGGCGGCGGCGGATGCGGCGGTGATGCTCATCGACAGCGCCAAAGGCGTGGAGGCGCAGACCCGCAAGCTCTTCCAGGTCTGCCGCCGCCGCGGCATCCCCATCTTCACCTTCGTCAACAAGCTCGACCGGCTGGGGCGGGAGCCGTTCGACAACCTGCACGAGGTGGAGGAGGTGCTGGGGATCCGCACCTGCCCCATCACCTGGCCGCTCGGGCAGGGGCCGGAGTTCACCGGGGTGGTCCAGCTCTTCGACGGGGACTGGAAGCGGAGGCCGCCCGGCACGGAGCTGCCCGCGAGGGTGCGCGAGGAGGTCGAGCTGCTGGAGGCGGCCGGCGATCCCTTCGACCGGGAGAGGATCCTCGCCGGCGCTCTCTCCCCCGCCTTCTTCGGCTCGGCCATGACCGAGGTCGGGGTGGACGAGTTCCTCGACGCCTTCGCGCGCCTTGCCCCGCCGCCTGGCCCCCGCCTGCGGGTGGACGGGACGGCGGTCCAGCCCGGCGAGCCAGCCTTCTCCGGGTTCGTCTTCAAGATCCAGGCGAACATGGACCCGGCCCACCGCGACCGGCTGGCCTTCTTGCGCGTCTGCTCGGGCCGCTTCTACCGGGGGATGGACGCGCGGCTGCCCCGGGAGGAGAAGCCCATCCGCCTCTCCATGCCCCACCAGCTCTTCGGGGCGGACCGGCAAGTGATCGAGGAGGCCTGGCCGGGCGACGTGATCGGGCTCTTCGACACCGGGGCGCTGCGCATCGGCGACACCCTCTGCGAGGGCGCGGCCTTCGAGTACGCCGAGCTGCCCCGCTTCTCCCCGGAGATCTTCGCCCGGGTGCGGGCGAAGGACGCGCTCAAGCGCAAGCAGTTCGAGAAGGGGCTGGAGCAGCTCTCCCAGGAAGGCGCCATCCAGATCTTCCACGCCCGGGGAGGGGGAATGCGCGATCCCATCGTCGGGGCGGTGGGCGCCCTGCAGCTCGAGGTGCTGCAGTACCGGCTGCTGCACGAGTACGGCGCGGATCTCTTGCTGGAGCGGCTGCCCTACCAGGTGGCGCGGTGGGTCGCGGGGGCGGACTTCGACCCCGCCCGGTTCGAGGCGGAGGTGGACGCCCTCTGCGTCGAGGACCGGGACCAGAACCCCATCGCACTGTTCAAGAGCGAATGGAACCTGAACTACGCCGTGGGGCGGCACCCGTCCTGGACCTGGGCGCCAACCGCGCCGGTGGCCCCCATGTCGAAACGTAGATAGCGGGGGGGCCCCGGGGTTCCGGACAGGCGACCGCTGCCTACCTTTCGCCACGTGAAGTCCCGGAACCTGGCCATCGTCTTCGCCGGCCTCTGCGGCTACGCGGAGCGGATGGGCGCCCTCACCTGGGAGGAGTCGCAGCGGATGCTGCGCCTGCACGGGGCGCTGGTCGATCCCGCCTTCCGCAAGTTCGGGGGGCGGCGGATCAAGCAGATCGGCGGGACCTTCCTGGTGGCTTTCGACTCGCCCACCCAGGCGGTGCTCTGCGCCGCGGCGCTGCGCGAGCGGGTGCGCCGCTTCGACGAAGGGGTGCCGGAGGGGCAGAGGCTGCGGGCCCGGGTGGGGATCCATCTCGGGGAGGTGCGGATGGAGCGGGGCGACGTGTTCGGCGAGCCGGTGAACATCGCCTCCCGCATCGAGGCGCTGGCCGGGCCGGGCGAGGTGCTCTTCGGCGAGTCGGTCTGGCTCTCGATGAACCGGGCGGAGGTGCGGGCCTGCGACGCCGGGGAGCGCCCGCTCAAGGGCGTGCCCGAGCCGATCCGCGTCTTCCGCCTCCTCGATTCGCTCTCTCCCTTGCCGGAACTGGGGCCGCTTCCCCCCGCGGACGGGCTGCCCGCGCAGGGCGAGGTCTCCCGTCATTTGCGGGCCGCGGCCCAGGCGGCGGCGCGGCAGGCGGAGGAGGCGCTGCCCGGGCTGCCGGACAAGGTGCGGGTCTTCGTCGGCGCGGGGCTGGCGGCGATGATGGCGGTGGCGGCGGCCTTCTTCGCCCTGGCGCGTCTCGGGGCGCTCCCGTGAAGAAGCGGTCGGAGAAGAACCTCGTCCTCCTCCTCTCCGACATGAAGGGCTTCACGGCCCGCACCAGCCGCCAGACCCGGGAGGAGAACGCGCGGATGCTCGCGCTGCACGACGCGTTGCTCCTGCCGGTGCTGAAGGGCTACGGGGGGCGCAAGCTCAAGGGGCTGGGGGATGCCCTGCTCGGGGCCTTCCTCTCCCCCACCGACGCCGTGCTCTGCGCCATGGCCATGCAGGACCGGCTGGCCTCCTGGAACGCCGGGGCCCGGCCGGGCGATCGCATCGAGGTGCGCATCGCCTTGAGCCAGGGCGAGGTGCGGCGCACCCGCTTCGACGTGCACGGCGAGGCGGTGCAGCTCGCATTGATGGCGGAGGCGCGCGCCGAGGCCGGGGAGGTGCTGCTCACCGACGCCGTCTACCTCTCCATGAGCAAGAGCGAGGCGCCCACGGAGGTGGTGGGCGAGCTGGCGCTGGGGGGCGGGGGAAGGATGCGGCTGCGCCGGGCACTGCGCGGTCCCGACCCGGTTGTGCCTTACGGGGGCGCCGCGCTGGCGCGCCTGCGCCGCCTGCCCGACCCGGTACGGGCCGTGCGCCTGCGGGTGGCGGGGGAAACGGTGCTCGAGATCGTCCGCAAGCGCGCCGTCTGGGCGGCTGCGGGACTCCTCTTGATCGCCGCGGCGGCCGGCGAGCGCGCCTCCCGCGGGGGGGAGAGCGATCCGGTGGTGCGCGCCCAGGCCTGGCTCTCGTCCCGCCAGCCGCTCCCCGCGCTCACCGAGCTCGATCGCCTGGCGGACACGCCCCGGGCGCAGGAGCCGGAGGTGCAGGTGCTGCGGGGAAAGGCGGAGCACGCGCTCGGGCAACTGGGGCCGGCCTTCGCGGACTTCGCCGCCGCCGCGGCGCAGGATCCGGCCGCGCTCGACGCGGGCGCCATCTCGGATCTGGCCAGCCTGCTCGACTCGGAGACCTTCCCTTCGCTCTGGCGGCCCGCCCGGGAGCGGCTCTTGGCGGAGCAGATCGGCAGCCCGGCGGCGCCCGCCGTGCGCCGGCTGCTCTCCTCTCCCCGCCCGGGCACCCGGGAGGACGCGCTGCGGGTGCTGGAGGCGATGGGCGAGGCCAGCGACGCCGACCGCCTGGCGCTGGCCCGCTCGCGCCTCGCCGATCCGCATCTCTCCTGCGCCTCCCGCCGCGCGCTGGTGCGCAAGCTGGGAGTGGTCCAGGGCGACGAGGCCCGCTCGCTCTTGCAGCGCATCGCGGGCGAGGGGCATGCTTGTGGCTCCGCCGAGGCGCGCGATTCGCTGCGCCGCAGGCAGGCGGCGCGGGTGGCGGAGGCGCGGTAAGCAGGGTTTGGGAACTCGCGCCTCCCGGCGCTCGCGGTTCAGGTCCCACCCCACATCTCACACGTCGCTCAATCTCCACGGAGGGCGTACCCAGTCAATCAGCGCCCTCGACGCGGACCTGAGCCTGGACCGGAACCTGGACCTGGGCCGCGAAGGCCTGAACCGACGCGAAGGCCGACTGCCGGGCCGGTTCGCTTCACGAAGGGGGCCCGGACTTGCGCATCCCTCGCGAGATCATCCCGTCCATGCCCAGCGCGGTCCCGGCGCGGCCGAAGAACAGCACCGGGTAGACGAGCAGGTACGCGAGGCCGCTCTGGCCGCGCAGATAGGCGAGCGAGAACATCTGTCCGCTGGCGAACTGGAAGTTCAGCACCAGGAGGAAGGCGAGGAGCGAGGCGAGAGGGGTGAGCAGGCCGGCCATCAGGAGCAGGCCCAGGCCGATCTCGCCGATGGGCACCAGCCTGGAGAAGAGGGCCGGGTGCTGGGAGACGTAGCCCAGGTACTTCACCACCGCCGCGTTGGCGGGGTGGGCGGCCCACTCGGCGAAGCGCTGCTCCAAAGGAGGCTGGGCGAACCAGGAGAGCTTCTGCATGCCCGCGGCGAACAGCGAGATCCCGGCCGCCATGCGCAGGAAGGCGAGGAAGAAGGAGAAGCCGGGCGTGAGCATGGCGCCCTCTATAGCGGTGGCCGGAGGCCTTTTCCACCGCTCCTAGGAGGTCCGGGATTGGTAGGATGCAACCGGAAAAGGAGCAGGGATGCTGAAGGGAGCGATCGCCGGGTTCGGGTTCATCTCCGGCAAGGGACATCAGCCCGCCTACCAGGGGCGGCAGGACGTGGAGATCGTGGCCGTCGCCGACGTCTGTCCGGCGCGCCTGCAAGCGGCCCGCGCCGCCCTGCCCGAAGCGCGCCTCTACCCGGACTACAAGAGCCTGCTCGCCGGCGAGCCCTCTCTCGACTTCATCGACGTCTCCACCCCGCCCAACGCGCACGCGGAGATCGCGCTCGCGGCCCTGGAGCGCGGGGTGCACGTGCTCTGCGAGAAGCCGCTCACCCGCACGGTGGCGGAGGCGAAGCTCTTGGTGGACGCGGCCCGCAAGCATCGCCGGGTGGTCTTTCCCGCCCACAACTACAAGCACGCGCCGGTGGTGAAGTTCGCCCAGCGGATCATCCAGTCGGGCCGCATCGGCACGGTGCGGGCGGTGACCCTGGACACCTTCCGCACCACCCACGCCAAGGGAGTGCCGGAGTGGAACACCGACTGGCGGAGGGACCGGAAGATCTCCGGCGGCGGCATCGCCATGGACCACGGGTCGCACAGCTTCTACTTGACCTTCGCCTGGCTGGGCTCCTTGCCCACCCACGTCACCGCCAAAGCCCTGACCCTGGACCGGCAGTGGGACACCGAGGACAACCTCAACGCCGTCCTCACCTTCCCCAACGGCTTCGCCCACGCCTTCCTCACCTGGACGGCCGGGGTGCGCAAGGTGGTCTACACGCTGCAGGGGACCGACGGGGCCCTGGTGATCGACGACGACGACTGGGAGCTGACCACCGGCAAGCCGGGCGGCAAGCCCGCGGTGGAGAAGGGAGTGATCGAGAGCGACTGGATGGACGCCTCGCACACCCGCTGGTTCAACTCCCTCTTCGACCAGTTCCAGGCGGCGATCCGCGCCGGCGACTTCGTCAACCGCGAGCTGCGCGAGGCGGTGGCCTGCGTGCAGATCATCGAGACCTGCTACCGGTCGAGCGCGGAAGGCAGCCGCGAGCTGCCCCTTCCCCTCGACGTGCTCGAGCTATGACCGGCAAGGGATTGGTGGTCATCACCGGAGCGAGCTCCGGGTTCGGCGCGGCGACCGCCCTGCAGTTCGCCCGCCTCGGCTACCCGCTCTTCCTCGGCGCCCGTCGGCAGGACCGGCTGCGGGAAGTGGCGGAGAGGTGCCTGCGGGCGGGGGCGCCGAAAGCGGAGGTGAAACGGCTGGACGTGCGGGAGAAGGAGAGCATCGACGCCTTCGCCGCCGCCGCCGGCACCCCGGCCGTGCTCCTGAACAATGCCGGCGGGGCCCTGGGCCGCGACCCGGTGGAGACGGTGAAGGAAGAGGACCTCCTGGGGATGGTGGAGACCAACCTGGTGGGGCTGGTGCGAATGACGCGCGCCTTCCTCCCCCGGATGATCGCGGCGCGCGCCGGGCACATCATCAATCTCGGATCCTATGCCGCGCGCGGCGTCTACGAGGGCGGCGGGGTCTACGCCGCCACCAAGCACGGGGTGCGGGTGATCTCCGAGACCCTGCGGCTGGAGCTGAGCGGGACCAGCATCCGGGTGACGGAGATCGATCCCGGGCTGGCGGAGACGGAGTTCTCCATCGTCCGCCTGGGCGACGTGGAGAAGGCCAAGGCCGTCTACCGGGGCTTCACCCCTCTGAGCGCGGACGACGTGGCCGACGCCATCGTCTGGGTGGCCACCCGCCCCCCGCACGTGAACATCAGCGAGATCGTCCTCACCCCCACCGCCCAGGCCTCGCTCACCAAGGTGCACCGGGAATGACATGAGCCGCATCCTCATCGTCGGGGCCCGCGGGCTGGGTCGGGAGCTGGCGGTCCACTTCGCCGCCGCCCGCTGGGAGGTGGTCTCGGCCGCCCGGACCCGGGACGAGGTGGAGGCGCTGGCGCGCGAGGTTTCCGGCCGCGGCGCCCCAGCCGACCTGGCCGATCCCGCTTCGCTGCGCGCGCTGGTGGAGGGCTTCGGCCCCTTCGACCTGGCGGTGTGCGCCCACACCAGCGGGGCGCCCTTCCGGGTGGCCCCGGTGCTGCTGGCCGATCCCGCCGAGTTCCGCCAGCGGCTCCTGGGCACGGTGCTGCACTCGTTCCATTTCCTCCAGGCGGTGGCCCCCGCGGCGAAGACCGCGGTGCAGATCGGCACCACCTTGTCCGCCCAGGTGCGGCCCGGGTTCGGAGCCCTCTCCTCCCCCCAGCACGCCCTGCGCGCGCTCTGGCAGGCCGCGGCCCAGGAGCTGAAAGCGCGCGGGGTGCACGCGGTCTACCTGGCGATCGAGGGGCAGCTGGCCACGCCGCGGAGCGCCGCCTGGATGGAGCGGCACGGGGAGGGGCGGGCCATTCCGCCGCAGGCGGTGGCGCAGGCGCTGGAATATCTTCACGGCCAGGATCCCCGCGCCTGGACGCACGAGCTCGCCTTGCGCCCGGCCGCCTCGGAGTGAGCGATGGTGTTCGAGGAACTGAACGGCGTCGACTCGGAGTGCCGCAGCTACCTGGTGGCCGATTCCGGCGAGGCCTTGATCGTCGATCCCTTGCTGGAGAAGGTGGACGCCTACCTGGCGAGGGTGTCCGCCCTGAACCTGCGCCTCGCCTACGCGGCGGACACGCACACCCACGCCGATCACCTCTCCGGCTCGAAAGAGCTCTCGCGGCGCGCGGGGGCGAAGATCGCGGGCGCGCCGGAGGCGGTGGCGCAGATCCCGCTCCATGAAGGGAGCGTGCTGATCGTGGGGCAGGTGCCCGTGCGCGTCTGGGAGTCGCCCGGGCACACCGCCGACTCGCTGGTGTTCATCCTCCCCGACCGGGTGATCGCCGGCGACACGCTCTTCATCGGCTCCACCGGGCGCACCGACCTGCCTTCAGGCGATCCGGAGCAGGAGTGGGAATCGCTGCAGCGCCTGCTCACGCTGCCCGACCAGGTCCAGGTCTGGCCCGGACACGACTACAACCGCCGGATCTCCAGCACCATCGGCGAGGAGCGCCGCACCAACAATCGCCTCCTGCTGGGCCGGGAGAAGTTCCTCGCGGCCATGCGCGAGCCCCGCCCCTCGAAGCCCGCCCGCCTCGCGGAGGCGCTCGCCTACAACAGCACCCCGGCGGCGCCTGGCTCCGGCACCGTCGAGGACTGAAAGAAGCCCCGTCGAGGTCGACGTCCACGCCCACGTCGACGCTTCGCTCAGGGCTTCGCCGGCTTGGGGCCCCCGACGCCGGGGCCGCGACCGCCGCCGGGACGGCCGCCGCGGCCGCCGCCAGGGCGTCCACCCGGACGGCCGCGACCGCCGCCGCCGGGGCCGCGCTCGTTGCGGCGGTCCTGCATCACCGACTCCATGGAGAAGCTGCCCTCGAGCGAGCCCTCGGCGCCCTTCTTTCCGCCCCCGGAGGGGCGGCGCGGGCCGCGGCGGCCGCCGCGATCGTCGCGCTCGAAGCTCTGCTTCATCGACTGGGGCATCAGGTCCACGACGTACTGGTGCTCGCCGATCCTCTTCGCCCCCTGCACCGGCTCCTCGGCGCCGAAGACGCGCACCAGACGCACCCGTTCCGCCTGGCGGCCGGCGGCCTTCACCGCCTCGCGCAGGCGATCGAGGCGCTCGCCGGAGGTGCCGGTGGCCTCGGCCACCGCCTTGTCCAGCGCCTCCTTCACCGCGCTGGTCTCCGCCTCCGGCTCTCCCTTCGGCGACCCCTGCTCGTCGGCGTTCACCTCCGAAGGCTTGGCGCCGCCCGGCGTGCTCTGCGCCTGCGCCGATCCCTCCCCCGCCAGATCCTGTCCAGCGGCGGATTCCTCCCTCGCCTCGACCGCCGCCGCCCCGGGCTGCATCAGGTCTTCCGTGGTGCCCGCCTCGCCCGGCTTCTCCTCGTGCGGCTCGGAGGAGGTTCCGGTCACGGCGGCGGCTCCTCCGGCCGCCTGCTCGGCGAGGGCCGACGCCGCCGCGCCGCTGGCGCTGTCGTCGGTGGTGACGGAAGGCGCTGCCGAGGCGGTCTCGTCCGGCTTCGCCGTCACCCCCTCGGCGGGGGCGGGCCCCGGAGCGACGCGGGTCATCTCGGAGGGAAGATCCTTGCGCGCCTGGGCCTCGGCCTTGGCGGCCATCCGGATCATCGTCCCGCTGAACTCCGTGAGCGTCTTCATTTGAGCACCTGCGCGCGCGAAAAAGGGGGCGCCTTCGTACCACAACTTGTGCACAAGGGAAGAACGGTGCGGAGACTGTGCGGCGGGCCGCAAAACGATCCGGCATCCGGCCTCTTGGGGCTGTGCGCAGCGGATCCACAAGCTGTGGGAAACCCACTAAAGCTTGCGCATTGTGCATCGCGTCACCACAATACGTAGTGGGTTTCGTTTGACAAGCACACCCCGCGTGCTCCAGTGTGATCTGCGCTCCGGCGGCCGATGCGCGCACGCGGAGCGGAGGGAAGAACCAACCATGGCGAAGACCGGCAAGACCGACCCCGCAGCCCTGTCCGCCCTTCCCGCGGGCACGGCCTCCGTCTCCCCCCGGCCGGAGGCTTCCCGGCCCCCCCGCCGCGCCAAGGGCCTGCCGGTCCCGCGGCGGATGACCGCCGAGGGCGCCACCGCCGCCGAGGTGCTCGACCAGGTGCAGTGGACCCGCCGCCCGGCGAAGATCTCCGGCGCGGACGGCGAGGTGGTCTTCAAGATGGACGACGCGGAGGTGCCGGCCGACTGGTCGCAGCTCGCCACCGACGTGGCCGTCTCCAAGTACTTCCGCAAGGCCGGCGTCGCCACCGGCAGCGGGGCGGAGGAGTCGGTGCGCCAGCTCGTCCGCCGCGTGGCCCACACCCAGCGCGGCGCAGGCGAGGAGATGGGCGGCTACTTCGCCACCCCCGCCGACGCCGAGACCTTCGAGGCCGAGCTGACGTACATGCTGGTCCACCAGATCGGCGCCTTCAACAGCCCGGTATGGTTCAACTGCGGCCTCTGGCACGAGTACAAGATCAAGGGCAGCGGCGGGAACTACGCCGTCGACCTGGCCACCGGCAAGGCCTACCTCACCGAGGACGCCTACACCCGGCCCCAGGTCTCCGCCTGCTTCATCCAGAGCTGCAGCGACGACCTCGACTCCATCTTCCACCTGGTGCACGACGAGGCCCGGGTCTTCAAGTACGGCTCGGGCAGCGGCACCAACTTCTCCCGCCTGCGGGGGAAGATGGAGCGGCTTTCGGGCGGCGGGACCAGCTCCGGCCTGATGAGCTTCCTCGAGGTGCTGGACAAGGCGGCGGGCGCCACCAAGTCGGGCGGCATCACCCGGCGGGCGGCCAAGATGGTGGTGCTGGACGTGGACCACCCGGAGATCCGCGAGTTCATCCAGTGGAAGGCGCGGGAGGAGAAGAAGGTGGCCGCGCTCATCGCCGCGGGCTACCCCTCCGACTTCAACGGCGACGCGTACCGCACGGTCTCCGGCCAGAACGCCAACAACTCGGTGCGGGTGAGCGACCGCTTCATCGAGGCGGTGACCAAGGACGCGGTCTGGGAGACCACCACCCGCACCACCCAGGAGGTGGTGGAGCGGCTCTCCGCCCGCGAGCTCTGGCGGGAGATGGCGGAGGCGGCCTGGAAGTGCGCCGACCCCGGGCTGCAGTTCGACGACACCATCAACAAGTGGCACACCTGCAAGGCCACCGACCGGATCTTCGCCTCGAACCCCTGCAGCGAGTTCGTCTTCCTCGACGACACCGCCTGCAACCTCGCCAGCCTCAACCTCCTCAAGTTCCTCCGCGACGACGCGGGCGAAGAGAACCGGTTCGACGTTCTCGCGTACAAGCACGCCTGCCGCATCTTCTTCCTCGCCCAGGAGATCGCGGTCGACCTGGCCAGCTACCCCACCAAGCGCATCGCCGAGCGCAGCCACCAGTACCGCCCCCTGGGCCTGGGCTACGCCAACCTCGGCACCCTCTTGATGGTGGAGGGCCTGCCCTACGACTCGGACGCGGGGCGGGCCATGGCCGGCGCCATCACCGCGGTGATGACCGGCGAGGCCTATGCCCTCTCCGCGGAGATGGCCGGAAGCAAAGGCCCCTTCCAGGGCTACGCCCTGAACCGGGAGAGCATGCTGGAGGTGATGCGGCTGCACCGCGACTCGGTGGCCAACATCGACGCCGAGCTCGCTCCCCCTTCGCTGCTCGCCGCCGCCAAGGACTGCTGGGAGCGCGCCGTCCGGCTGGGCGAGCAGCACGGCTATCGCAACGCCCAGGCCACCGTCCTCGCCCCCACCGGGACCATCGGCCTCTTGATGGACTGCGACACCACCGGCGTGGAGCCCGACTTCGCCCTGATCAAGTTCAAGAAGCTGGCCGGTGGCGGGAGCTTCAAGATCGTCAACCAGTCGGTCCCCCGGGCGCTGAAGAAGCTGGGCTACCCGGCCGCGCAACTCCAGGCCATCGTCGACTACGTCCGGGGCACCGCCACCCTGAAGAGCGCGGCCGCCTTCGCTCCCGCGGAGCTGGAGTCGCGCGGGCTGTTGCCGGCGGAGATCGCCAGGGTGGAGAAGTCCCTGGAGTCGGTCTTCGACCTCCGCGCCGCCTTCGCTCCGCACGTGATCGGCGCGGCCGCCCTGCAGCGGCTGGGCCTGGAGCCGGGCAGCAAGGGCAAGCAGGTGCTGGCCCGGCTGGGGTACGGCGACGCCCAGATCGACGAGGCCACCCTCGTGGTCTGCGGGCGGCAGACGGTGGAAGGGGCCCCCTTCCTCAAGCCGGAGCACTACCCGGTGTTCGACTGCGCCAACCGCTGCGGGCCTCTGGGCACCCGCTACATCGAGCCCATGGGCCACGTGCGGATGATGGCTGCCGTGCAGCCCTTCCTCTCCGGCGCCATCAGCAAGACCATCAACCTGCCCAACGACGCCACGGTGGAGGAGGTGGAGCGCATCCACGCCGAGTCCTGGCGGCTGGGGCTCAAGGCCATCGCCCTCTACCGCGACGGCTCCAAGCTCTCCCAGCCGCTGAGCGCGGGCGACTGGGCGCAGAAAGTGCCGCTGCCCAAGGACACCCGGGAGATGGCCCAGACGCTGCGCAAGCTCATCCCCGAGCTGACGGCGGAGCAGGCGGAGCGGATGTCGGACGCCGCCTTCGTGGCCAAGGCGGCACCGGCGCCCATCCCGCTCGCGGCCAACGTGCGCCGGCGGCTGCCCTCCAAGCGGCACGGCATCACCCAGGAGGCCAAGGTGGGAGGCAACAAGGTCTTCCTCCGCACCGGCGAGTACAACGACGGCACCCTGGGCGAGATCTTCATCGACATGCACAAGGAGGGCGCCGCCCTGCGCAGCGTGATGAACTGCTTCGCCATGCTCGTCTCCATCGCCCTGCAGTACGGGGTGCCGCTGGAGGTGCTGGTGGAGCAGTTCGTCTTCACCCGCTTCGAGCCGCAGGGGCCGGTGCAGGGCCACGACCGGGTGAAGTTCGCCACCTCGGTGATCGACTACGTCTTCCGCGCCCTGGGCGTGGAGTACCTGAGGCGCGACGATCTGGCCCACGTCACTCCCGAGGAGGCGGCGGAGACGCCCAAGAGCGCGCAGACGGCGGACCCGGTGCTGCAGGTGCCCGCCGCAAGCCCGGCCACGGCGGCCAAGGCGGCGCAGAAGTCCGACCCGCCCGACCCGGCCAGAGCGGCGGCGCGGGCGCAGGACGAGCTTCTGGGCAAGCTCTCCGGCGACGCCCCCTTCTGCGACACCTGCGGGCACATCACCGTCCGCAACGGCACTTGCTACAAGTGCCTCAACTGCGGGAACTCGATGGGCTGCTCCTGACGGCGTAACCCCCCCACGCCTTTCGGGCAGCCCCGGAGCGGCGGATCCTTCGCGGATCCGCCGCTCCCTTTGTCTGGCGGGGAGCGCCGGCTTCCTCGCCCGCCCTCCGGCAGGGATGCGCCCCCGGGGAAGGATGCCGAGGTTGGCAAGGGGGGACCGGGCGATGGACGGCAAGGGCTGGAAACCGGAGTACGGCATCTCGGCGGAGGGAATCGAGGCGCTCGGCTACATCGAGGCCTTGCCCCGCGAGGTGCGGCGGGAGGTGGCGGAAGCCATCGGCAGCCTCTGCCGGCGCCAGGGCTTCCTCTCCCTCCACGACGACCTGCGCGCCCGGCTGCAGCGCGCGCCGCGGGAGAAGGGAAGGCTGGCGAAGGTGATCCCGCTCTTCAGGCGTTCCCAGCGCGGCTGACCGGGGGAGCCGCCTCCGCTTCCGCCGGCCGCGCCTCCACCGGCAGGCGGGCCACGAACGAGGTGGCCCATCCCGGCTCCTCGCGCAGGGCGATGGACCCGTCGTGCGCCACCGCCACCAGCCGGCAGAGATAGAGGCCCAGGCCGAGGTTGTGCTTCTGCCGCGAGCCGCGCTCGATCACGCCCTTCTGGAAGAGCCGGGCCCGCGCTTCCTGCGGCACCGGGTCGCCGGTGTTGCGCACCGCCAGCACCAACTCCTGCCCTTCGCGGCGGGCGGAAACCTCGATCTTGCCCCCGGGCCGGACGAAGTCGATGGCGTTGAGCACCAGGTTGTCGAAGAAGCGGTGGACCATCTCCCGGTGCAGGGTGGCGCTCAGCCCCGGCTCCACCGCCGCGCTGATCAGCGCCCCGGCGCCGCGGGCGGGGGCCGTGTAGGCGTTGGCCAGCGAGACCAGCAGGGCGGAGAGATCCACCGGCTCGGGAGCGGAGTTGAGCACCCCGCGCTCCAGGCGGGCGATGGCCAGCAGATCCCCCACCATCGCCTGCAGCCGCCGGCCCTGCTGCTCGATCATCTTCACGTCGGTCTGCAGCGGGCCCTGCACCTCGCTGGCCACCACCTCCGCCAGGCCGATCAAGCCGGTGAGCGGGCCCTTCATGTCGTGGACCAGGAGGTGGGTGAGCGTCTCCGCCTCGGTCTGCGCCCGCCGCAATTCCTCGTGGCTCACCTCGTTCACCACCAGCCGGGCCACCACCCGGCTGAGCTCGCGCACCACCGCCGCCGCCACCATCGCGGTCAGCCCCAGCACCACCCCGCTCATCGCCAGGTTGGCGAAGGAGATCCCGGTGCGAAGCTGCAGGGCCGCGAGGAGGAGGAAGGCGAGGGCGGCGGTGGCGGAGATCACCGAGGCCCGCAAGGAGAGGGCGGAGAGCATCACCAGCAAGGCGAAGGCCCCCACCGTCCAGCCGGCGTTGAAGTCCTGGCTCTCCGCGAAAGGGGCCACCCGCCAGAGGAGGAGGAAGATGAAGGCCACGTCGAACATCGGCGAGGAGATGGTGAGGCGCGCCCGCCAGCCCCCCATCCGCCGCCAGCGCAGGAGCAGGTAGCTGCTCAGGGCGTAGGCGAGCAGCGGCCAGATCTCCGCCCGCGACTCCGCGTCGCCCGCCAGGGAGAAGCCCAGGGCCACCAGACAGAAGGCGGAGAGGGCCACGGCCCGGATGCGGGAGAGCGACCCGATGGCGCGGGTGCGCAGCGCCGCGAAGGCGCGCGTGCTCGACTCCGTGAGCAGCTTGCCGCGGCTTGCCTCGTCGGTGAGCATCCCGGAAGCCCGATTCTCAACCGGCGGGGCGCGCCGCGCCAAACTTCCGGCCTCGCGCGGCAGCGCGGCCGGTCCGGTGCGCGAACGGCGCCCGGGAACGCACAGGAGCCGCCTCCTCCACAGCCGCGGGCGGCCAGTTCCTCACGGGCTGTGGACGGGGCCAAAAGCGCCTTGCGTTCCGCGCCCGAAAGGGGACGGGCGGCTGTGGAGAAGCTGTGCCTGCTCCGGCAAGATTCCTCTGTCTTGACGGCAAGTTAGAAGCAGTGCTAGCACGCCTGCCTGCACGGGGACGCCGTCCGCGGCCGAGGGATTGTCGGGCCCCTCTTCTACCCTGGACGGCGACGAGGCGACCGAGAATTGACCGCGAAGGAATACATCGAGGCCGTGGCGGACGAGCTGGCCAGGGTCCGCGGCCGGGCCCTGCTGCTCTCTCCCGCGGACATGCAGCTCGCCCTCTCCTGGCACGCCGCGCAGGTGCCGCTTCCGGCCGTCCTCGCCGAGGTGCGCAAGGCGGCCCGGCTGCGGGCCCGGGCCTCGGGCCTCCGCGGAGCGGCGGAGATGCTGGTCTCGCTGCAGGCCCTGGCCCCGGCGCTGGAGCGTCTCAAGCCGCGGCGGCCCGCCCTGGCGGCCACCCCGGGCCTGGAAGCCGAGCTGCGCGCGGCCGCCCGCCGTCCCGGGCTGGCGGCGCGCGCGGCCTGGGAGTCCCTCGCCGGCGCCGCCGAGCGCCTGTTGGCGGAGAGCGGGGCCGACGGGTACTGGACAGCCGCGGTGCGCGCGCTCAAGGCCGCGCTGCGCGAGCTTCCCCGCTCCGAGGCGCTGCGGGCGGGAGCGGCCCTCCGCGCCCGCATCGCCCCCCGGCCCCCGGCGATGGGGCGGCGCACCTACCAGCGCAGCCTGCAGCTCATGCTCCTCTCCGCCTCCAGCGAGCGCCTCGGCCTGCCGCCGCGGCAGTTCCTCCTCTAGGATCCGATGGCCGAGCCGCAACCCCCCCAAAAGCCGAGCTGCGCCATCTGCCAGGGCGAAGGCTTCCTCTTCCGCCCGCGCGAGGACCGGGGCGTGGCCGTGGCCTGCGCCTGCACTGCGCAGTGCCCTTCCTGCCGCGGGCAGGGGCGGATCTACGTCCGCGACCAGCGCGGCTACGAGGTGCTGCGCGGCTGCTCCTGCGGCGCCGATCCCCGAAAGCTCTCCCTGCTCACCGGCCTGCGGCTGCCGCCCAAATTCCTCTCCCGCACCCTTGCGGACTACCGCCCCTACTCCCACTCGCAGCAGCGGGCGCTGTTGCGCGCCCGCCGCTTCGTCGACGAGTTCGTGCCCGGGGCGGCGGGACAGCGCGCCCTGCTCTTCTGCGGGCCCCCGGGGAACGGGAAGACGCACCTGCTCTGCGCCATCCTCCGCGAGCTGGCGGCGAAGAAGGGGGTGCGCGGCCGCTACGAGGAGTTCTTCCTCCTCCTCTCCGACATCCGCGACGGCTTCTCCCGCGACCTCTCCTCGCGGGAGTGGCTGGAGCCGCTGCGGCAGGTGGACGTGCTGGCCATCGACGAGATCGGCAAGGGGGGGAAGAACCGGGAGTTCGAGCAAGGGGTCCTCGACGAGGTGCTGAGCGTCCGCTACAACGCCGGCCGCCCCACGCTTCTGGCCACCAACTATCCCCGCCCCGGCACCGTGGAGTGGGAGTTCCGCGCCGAGGGGACGGCGGCCGAGAACCTGGAGCAGAGGCTGGGGCCGCGCATCTGCTCCCGGCTCTACGAGATGTGCGATCTGATCGACGTCTTCGGGTCCGACCAGAGAGAGGTGCAACACGATGCACGCCAGGCGCGCGACAGCGCAGCGGACGGTCCTGCTCGTGGGCCGCGACCTGCACGAGGCTGAGCGGGTGCGCAGGCTGCTCCCGGCGCGGGTGGGGATCGCGTACGCCCCGTCGCAGGCGCTCTGCGCCCTGCCCGGGGCCGACCTGGTCCTGCTCGAGGACCGGCTCTGGCCATTGGCCGAGGACGGCGCGCTCCACACCTTGCGGGAGCTGACCGCCTCCCGTCGCCTGGCCCTCATCCTCTCCCGCCCCAGGGGAGAGCGGGGCGAGGCGGCCTCCGTCCCGGTGGTGGAGCGCCCCTACCGCATGGAAGAGCTGGTGGCCGCCATGCGCCTCGCCCTCTTGCGGAGGAGGCGGTGATCCGCTTCGGCTCGCAGCGGCGCGAGGAGAGGGTGTGCGGGATCCTCCACCGCGCCCTGCAGCGCGCCGGCATGGCCCGGCGCCTGCCGCGCCGCCTCTCCGCCAGCCTGTGGGAGAGCGCGGTGGGGCCGGAACTGGCCGCCCGGGTGCAGCCCACCGTGCTCAGCGCGGGGACCCTGCACCTGCTGGTGCAGGACCACCGCTGGCGCGATCAGCTCGACGCCGCCCGGCTCACCTTGCTGGAGCGCCTCAACCGCTGCCTGGGGCGCAACGCGGTGCACGCCCTGCAGTTCGGGCTGGCGCACGAGGGCGCCTTGGAGGAGGCGCAAAGGCGGGCCGGCGCCTGCGCGGCGGCCCGGGAGCGCCAGCCGGTCTGCCCCGAGCGGGTGCTGGGCGGGGCCCGCCTGGAGCCGGGATTGCGCGAGGCGCTGCTCCGCGCCGCCGAAGCGGCCAGCCGCCGCCGCCCGTGAGGCCGAGGCGCAGGGGGACGAGGGAGCTCCCGCCGCCCGGCCCGGAGGCGAGAGAGGCGCTCGGCCCCTATGCCCGGGGAAAGCTGGTCGAGCGCGCGCCCGGGTTTCCCCGCCTGACGCTGGAAGTGCCCTTCGACGTCTTCTCCTCCCAGCGAATCGACGCCGGCACCCTGCTGCTCCTCGGGCACCTGCCCGGGGGCGAGCCGCGCTCGCTGCTCGACCTCGGCTGCGGATACGGAGCCTTGGGGCTGCCCCTGGCGGCCCGGTTTCCTTCCGCGCGCTGCCTCCTGATCGATCGGGACCTTCTGGCGGTGGCGGCCGCCGCCCTCAACGCCCGGCTGCTCGGGCTCGCGAACGTGGAAGTGCGGCCGGGGCTGGGATATCGCGGTCTGGAAGCGGAGCGCTTCGACTGGGTTCTCTGCAACGTCCCCGCCCGGATCGGCCCCAGGGCCATCCGGGCGCTGCTGGAAGGAGGGCGGGCGCTCGGCGCCGAGGTCCGGGCGGTGGTGCTGCGCGACCTGGCGGAGACGGTGCTCGGGCTCGGCCTCTCCGGCCTCTCGCGCGTCGCCAGCGGGGCGCGCCACGAAGTGTTCGCCCTCGCTCCGGGGGAGGGCCGGCTGGAGACCGGCGACGGGATCTACGCCCGCGACGAGACGGAGTTCGCCGGCCTGCGCCTCTCGCGCCCCTACGACGCCTCGGAGGATCCGCAGCACGCCTCGCTCCTCGCCGCCCTGGCCGGATCGCTGCCCAGGAGCGCACCCCGGCGAGCGCTCGCCTTTCGCGCCGGGTACGGCGCTTTGCCTCTCCACCTGAAAGCGCGCCATCCCGCCGCCGAGGTGGTGGCGCAGGAGCGCGACCTGCTCGACGCGGCTTTCCTGCGCCGCAACGCCCGCGCCCTCGGGCTCGACGTCCAGGTGCGCGAAACCCTCTTTCCCGCCGAGGGCCTCTTGCCGGGCAGCTTTTCCCTCGTGGCGGGGGAGCTCTCGGCGCCGGCGGGGCGCGACGTCGCCGCGCAAGAGCTGCGGGAGGCTGCCGGCCTCCTCGCCGAGGGAGGGGAAGCGCTGGTGGTGCTGACGGAGAAGCAGGAGCGGGAATGGCTCCCTTCCTTTGCGCCGAAAAACGCCTCGCTCACCGTGCTCTTGCGGCGCGGCGGCGCCTCGGTGCTGCGCATCCGCGGGCCGCGGGGCGTCTGAGCGCCCTGCCGGAAACTTCCACCGCGGAAGGATTTTCCTCTCGTACCAGAGGGAGAAATCGCTGGACGGGGCCGATCCGGTTCTGTCAGAGTGCGCGCTGCTTTTTGCGGGGAGACAGCTCCCCCCATGGGAGGACAAACCGGATGGCCGCCAAGAAAGCAGCGAAGAAGCCCGCCAAGAAGACTGCCCGCAAGCCGAACGCAGCCTTCATGAAGGCCATGCAGCCCAGCGCAGCGCTGGCGAAGATCGTCGGGGACAAACCGCTGCCTCGCACCGAGGTGGTGAAGAAGCTCTGGCAGTACGTGAAGCGTAACAACCTGCAGGACAAGAAGGAGAAGCGGAACATCAACGCGGACGATCAGCTCCGCGAGGTGTTCGGGGGCAAGCGCACCGTCTCGATGTTCGAGATGACCAAGCTGGTGAACGACAACCTGAAGAATCCGTAGCTTCCACTTCCAGCCTTTCCAGGCAAGGGCGCGGGTCCGTCGGGGGCCGGCGCCCTTTGCTTTTGGGGCAATCGATTAGAATCCGATCTGAACCGCGCCCCATTCGCCGTGGGTCTGCAGCGCCGCCCCCAGCTCCGGGAGAACCGCGCAGATCGCCGCCACCGCGGCCGGCGGCACATCGACCAGGATCATCCCCGCGCCGTTCAGCCGATCGCGCTCGAGCCGCAAGGGAGTCCAGTGCAGCTCAATCGCGGTGCCGTGGACGCCCAGCTTCGCCAGCTCCTGGAGGAGCGCGCGCGGCCGGGTGAGCGCCTTCACCGGGTACCAGAGCGCGGCCGGGACTCCCGGGATGCGCTCCAGCGCCCGGGCCGCGTCGGTCCACTCCTGCTTGCGGGTGAAGGGCGGATCGATCAGGACCAGGGAGCGGCCCTGGACCGCGCCCGGCAGCGCGGCCAGGCCGTCGGACTGGCGGACTTCCGCGTCCGGGAGGGCCCGGCGCAGGACAGCCGCCGCGCGCGGGTCGGTCTCGTGCAGCACCATCCTGTCCTGCGCGCGCAGCGCGGCCCTCGCGACCAAGGGCGACCCAGGCAGCGCCTGCGGCCGCTGCGCCCCTGCCGCAGACTGACGGCGGAGGACCTCCGCATAACGTCCGACCAGCCCCTCGCGCGCGTTCCAGACCCGCAGGGCGCCGTCGCCCCACTCGCCCGCGGAGCCCAGGGGATAGAGGCCGTCGCCGGCGTGCGTCTCCAGGTAGATGAGCGGGGAGGGACCCTCCGCCATCGCCTCCAGCAGGGCGAGAAGGGCCACGTGCTTGAGCACGTCGCCCGCGTTGCCCGCGTGCCGGGCATGCGCATAGTCGTCGGTCTGAAGGCGCATCCTTTGCAGTCTACCGGCCCTGCGACTGTATGGCCCTTGACGTTGCCCCGGCCTGGGCACAATTGCGCTTGACGGCGCGAATCCTTTTTGGAGAATAATTCTCCAACACTGTCGAGCTCCCAACGGAGGATCGCACGCATGCCGAATCTCAAGTCCAGCAAGACGCACGAGAACCTCAAGGCCGCCTTCGCCGGCGAGAGCCAGGCGAACCGCCGCTACCTCTACTTCGCCAAGCAGGCGGACGTGGAAGGGCGCCCTGACATCGCCGGCCTCTTCCGCGACACCGCGGAGGGCGAGACGGGCCACGCGCACGGCCACCTGGAATACCTGCAGGAGGTGGGCGACCCGGCCACCGGCGAGCCCATCGGCGACACGGAGAAGAACCTCAAGGCCGCGGTGGCCGGCGAGACTTACGAGTACACCCAGATGTACCCCGGCTTCGCCCGCCAGGCGCGCGAGGAAGGGTTCGCCGAGATCGCCGAGTGGTTCGAGACCCTGGCCAAGGCGGAGAAGTCGCACGCCGGCCGGTTCGCCAAGGGCCTGCAGCAGGTCAAGGCCGAAAGCTAGGGTCGAGGGGCATGTTGAGCCTGCCGATCGCCGGCCAGCGCGACTGGTCCGAAGACCGTCACGCCATGGCGTACGACAACCCGCAGTTCTGGGATCGCGCGCACATGGAGTCGGAGCTTCACCGCGTGTTCGAGATCTGCAACGGGTGCCGGCTCTGCTTCAACCTCTGCCCCTCGTTCGACGTCCTCTTCCGCCGGATCGACGAGCTGGACCCGCACCGCGAGGAGGCGGAGGGCAAGCACATCGAGGGCGGCCAGGTGATCGAGGAGCACGAGGCGGCGAAGCTCCTCGAGCACGTCAAGGTCTCCACCGAGAACCCGGTGGGCCTCTTGCAGGACGAGGACCGGGAGCGGGTGGTGGAGCTCTGCTACGAGTGCAAGCTCTGCTTCCCCAAGTGCCCCTACGTCCCTCCCCACGAGTTCGCCGTCGACTTTCCCAGGCTGATGCTGCGCTCGAAGATGATCGGGGCCAGGGAGGAAGGCATCGCCCTGCGCGAACGCTTCCTCGGAGCCACCGACCTGGTGGGCGGGCTGATGACGAAGATCGCGCCCCTGGCCAACACCGCGGCGCACAGCTCCTTCAACCGGATGCTGATGGAGAAGACCCTGGGAATCGCCAGGGACCGCCAGCTCCCCACCTACGCGGACGAGACCTTCACCGCCTGGTGGTCGCGGCGGGCCCCGGTTTCCGGCGGCGAGACGCCGGTGGCGCTCTTCGCCACCTGCTTCGTGAACTACAACGATCCCGCCATCGGCAAGGCGGCAGTGTCGGTGCTGGAGCGGGCCGGCTGCGAGGTGCAATGCCCGGAGCAGGTGTGCTGCGGGATGCCCAAGCTGGACGGCGGCGACCTGGAAGGCGCGCGCGACCTGGCCCGGCGCAACGTGGAGACGCTCTTGCCGGCGGTCCGCGCCGGCCGGAAGATCGTCACCCCCGGGCCTTCCTGCACCCTGGTCCTGCGCACCGAGTACCCGGAACTGGTCCCCACGCCCGAGGCCAGGGAGGTGGCGGGCGCGGTGATGGACCTGAGCGACTTCCTCCTCCAGCAGGCCCGGGCGAAGAAGCTGCCCAAGCCCCCGGCAGGCGCGGTGGGCAAGGTCGCCTACCATGTGGCCTGCCACAACCGGGTGCAGAACTTCGGCTACCGGGGGCGCGACCTGCTGAAGTGGGCGGGCGGCGACGTCACCCTGGTCGACCGCTGCTGCGGGATGGACGGCACCTGGGGGATGAAGAGCGAGTTCTTCGCCGAGAGCCTGAAGGTCGCGGAAGTCGCCGCCCGGAAGGTGGAGAGCGCCGAGCCCGAGGTGGTTTCCAGCGACTGCCCGCTCGCCGGGCTGCAGCTGAGGCAGAAGACGGGGCGGCCTTCCTATCATCCGGTCCGGATCCTCGCCGCCGCCTACGAGGGGGAGCCGCTGCGCTCGCCGCGGCCCGCGGACCCCAAGCAGGGCGACTTGCCCGGAGCGAAACCGACATGAACCATCTCACCCCCAGCGACCTCTGGCCCCTCCCTGTGTACGAAGGCGTGCGCGATCAGTTCCGCAAGGAAGTGATCGAGGCCAAGCGCGACCGGCGCGTGGCGGTGGGCCCCTTCCTCACCTTCGTGTTCGAGAACCGGACCACGGTGAAGTTCCAGGTGCAGGAGATCCTCCGCATCGAGCACATCAGCGACCCCGCCCTGGTGGCCGAGGAGGTGGAGGGCTTCAACGAGATGCTCCCCTCTGCCGGCGAGCTTTCCGCCACCCTGCTCATCGAGCTGACCGGGAGCGACGCCGAGGTGAAGGCCCAGCTCGCCCGGCTCTACGGGCTGCGCGACCACGTCTGGCTGGAGGTGGGCGGCGCCCGGCTGAAGGGCGAGCTTGCGCCCGACCGGGAGGAGCCCGGCCGGGTCTCCGCCGTGCAGTACGCCCGCTTCAAGGTCCCCGAGGCGCAGGCGCTCTTGCGCGGACCCGCCCTTCTGGTGATCGATCATCCGGCGTACGGGCACCGGGCCCCCCTCTCCGAGGCCACCCGGCGCTCCCTGGCCCAGGATCTCTCTTGAAGAAGCAGAAGGACGACGTCGAGCGGTTCGCCCAGTACTGCCGGTCGCACGGCCTCTCCGTGACGAACCAGCGGCTGGCCATCTTCGAGGCGCTGGCCACCACCCGCGAGCACCCCAGCGCCGAGCAGCTGCACCGGGCGGTGCAGAAGCGAATCCCCTCGCTCTCCTTGGCCACCGTCTACAAGAACCTGGAGGCCCTCAAGGCCATCGGGGCGGTGGCCGACGTCAACCCGCTGCACGAGGAGGGGCGCTACGAGGCCGCCCTGCCCGGGACGGGCGCCGGGCACCCCCACCACCACCTGGTGTGCATCTCCTGCAAGAAGGTGCGCGACCTGCACGACATCGGCCTGGACCGCCTGCGGGTGCGCGACGCCCAGGGATTCGACGTCCGCAACGTGCGGGTGCAGGCGGAGGGCCTCTGTCCGGACTGCCAGGCCCGGGCGAGATCGTAGCACCGGGGTTTTGCGCTATCCTCGGGGCGTGAGCGTCATCTGCCAGGACGCGGTCGGACGCTGCAGCTTCATCGACGTGCTGGAGGAAGCGGTCCTCGTCCACCGCCCGATGGCGGTGGCGCTCCGCGACGGCGAGCGGTTCATCGACGTGGTCACCGACGTGGTGACCGAGAACCACGAGGACTACGCCGTCTTCCGCAGCCACGACCGGGTGGCGGTCACCCGGATCGCGGCGGCGACGCGCTGCGACCCGCACCGACACCGCTGAAAAAATGATTTTTTTTCGGGCGCGCTCGACCGGTTGTGTCAGGATCGCCTTCTCCGGATGGAACCAGCCTCGTTCGCAAACCCCCCGGCCCCGGACCTGCACCTGGGGATCCCGGGGTTCCGCTATCCCGATCTCCACGACCCGCGCCGCCTGGCCGAGCTGACCGCCGCGTCCGACCACTTCCTCGCCGGCGCCGACCCGGAGCTCTTTTCCCGCTACGCCGCCCACCGCGACGGCAGCGCGCGACTGACCGGCCCGGCGGAAAGCGAGCTGCTGCTGCAAGTGGCGGCGCACCTCTCCCTCTTCCTCGGCCGCCTCTTCGGGGTGGAGAAAGACCTGGCCCGCCTGCGCGACGCCGCGGGCCGCGACGCCCCGCTCTTCCGCGTCAAGCGCGACTTCGTCCAGCGCCGGGTCTTCAAGAAGGGCGCCAGGGACCGCCCCCAGGCGGCCGACTTCCCCGCCCTGGAGGCGCAGGTGCGGCTGCTGTTGTCCGCCGCCGCCCGGCGGGATCCCCGGGCCTCGGTGGCGAAGGACGATCCCGAGCTGCTGGCGGCGCTGGTGATCGACACCCTGCTCTCCGCCGAGCAGGCCCGGCCGGCCTCCCAGGAGTTCTTCGCCTTCCAGGATCTCTGCGCCGCGCTCTCCCGCGGGATCTCCGACGCGGGGCAGTCAGGCGCGGAATACGCCGCCGCCGATCCGGCGCTGGCGAAGAGGCTGCTCGACCTCTTCGATCGCTGGCTCTACGCCTTCTCCCTGCAGCCCGGCCGCCCCGACTGGGCGCTGTTGCGCCTGCCCCGCCCGCTCGATTTCCAGCGGCTCGTCCCCTTGCGCCGGCCGCGGGCGGACCAGCCCGAGATCCTCGCCGGCCACGAGGAGCACCAGCGGCGCCGCGACGGGTTCCGCCTCACCGACCCGCGCATGGGGCCGCGGCAGGTGCGCAGCGAGATCGACTACTGCATCTACTGCCACGAGCGGGAGAAGGACTCCTGCGCCAAGGGGTTCCGGGAGAAGGAGACCGGGCGCTTCCGCAAGAACCCGCTGGGGACGCCGCTCACCGGCTGCCCGCTGGAGGAGCGGATCTCCGAGATGCACGCCAAAGCCCGCGAGGGGGATCCGCTCGCCGCCCTGGCCCTGGTGTGCATCGACAACCCGATGCTGCCGGGGACCGGCCACCGGATCTGCAACGACTGCATGAAGGCCTGCATCTACCAGAAGCAGGATCCGGTGAACATTCCGCAGGTCGAGACCCGGGTGCTGGTCGACGTGCTGGGGATGCGCTGGGGCTTCGAGATCTGGAGCCTCCTCACCCGCTGGAACCCGCTGCGCATCCAGCGCCAGCATCCCCGCCCCTACGCCGGGGTGGACGTGCTGGTGGTGGGGATGGGGCCCGCCGGCTACACCCTGGCCCATCACCTCCTGAACGAGGGTTTCGGGGTGGTGGGGATCGACGGGCTGAAGATCGAGCCCCTCCCCGAGGCGCTCTTGCGGAAGCCGCTGGAGCGGGTGGAGCAGGCCTTCGGCAAGCCGCTGGACGAGCGCATCACCTCGGGCTTCGGCGGCGTCTCCGAGTACGGGATCACCGTGCGCTGGGACAAGTCGTTCCTCGACGTGCTCCACCTCAACCTGGCCCGCCGCGCCCACTTCCGCCTCTACGGGGGGACGCGCTTCGGCGGCACCGTCACCCTGGAGGACGCCTTCGAGCGCTACGGGTTCCACCACGTGGCCCTGGCCGCCGGCGCGGGCAAGCCCACCCTGATCGGGATGAAGAACAACCTCATCCGCGGGGTGCGCAAGGCCAGCGACTTCCTCATGGCCCTGCAACTCACCGGCGCCTTCAAGAAGGGCTCGCTGGCCAATCTTCAAGTGTGCCTGCCGGCGGTGGTGATCGGCGGCGGCCTCACCGCCATCGACGCCGCCACCGAGCTGGCCGCGTACTACCCCATCCAGGTGGAGAAGCTGCTCGAGCGCCACGAGAGGCTCTGCCAGTCGGGCGGCGAGGAGATGGTGTTCTCGATGCTCGATCCCGAGGAGCGGCACCTCTACGCCGAGGTCCTGGAGCACGGACGGGCGGTGCGGGAGGAGCGCGAGCGGGCGGCGGCGGCGGGCGAGCCGCCCCGGTTCTCCCGGCTGGTCGAGCGGTGGGGAGGGGTCACCATCGCCTACCGGAAGACGCTCAACGACTCCCCCGCCTACCGCTTGAACCACGAGGAGGTGATCAAGGCGCTGGAGGAGGGAATCTCCTTCGCCGAGGGCCTCTCCCCCCTGGAGGCGGTCCCCGACTCCCACGGCTCTGTTTCGGCGGTGAAGTTCTCCCGGCGCGGCGGCGGGGAGATCGCGCTGCCGGCGCGCACCGTCTGCGTGGCCGCGGGAACCAGCCCCAACACCACCGCCGAGAAGGAGGCCCCGGGCCACTTCCAGATCGACGCCGACCACGCCTCCTTCCGCACCTTCCGCCTGGAAAATGGAGAGCTGTTGCCGGCCGAGGTCACCGACGACCTCACCGGCGACATCGGGTTCTTCACCAGCTACGGCAAGGACGGCCGGCGGGTGAGCTTCTTCGGCGACAACCATCCCGTCTACGCCGGCAGCGTGGTGAAGGCGATGGCCTCCGCCAGGGACGGCTATCCCCTCATCGCCGGTCTCTTTGCGAACGAGCTGGAGCGGGCCGACGGCAGCGCGCAGCCGCGCTGGAACGCCTTGGTGGCGCGGCTGGACGAGGATCTCAGGCCCCGGGTGCACGAGGTGAAGCGCCTCACGCCCACCATCGTGGAGGTGGTCGTGCAGGCCCCGGCCGCGGCCCGCGGCTTCCAGCCGGGGCAGTTCTATCGCTTGCAGGACTACGAGACGCTGGCCCCGGAGGTGGAAGGGACCCGGCTGCAGATGGAGGGCCTGGCCCTCACCGGGGCGTGGGTGGACCGCGAGCGCGGCCTGCTCTCCCTGATCGTGCTGGAGATGGGCTCCTCCTCGCGCCTGGTGGCGGGGCTGCGGCCGGGCGACCCGGTGGTGGTGATGGGCCCGACCGGCGCGCCCTCCACCATCCCCAGGGGCGAGGACGTGGTGCTCTGCGGCGGGGGCCTGGGCAACGCGGTGCTCTTCAGCATCTCCCGGGCCCTGCGCAGCAGCGGCTGCCGGGTGGTGTACTTCGCCGGGTACAAGCACGCGCAGGACGTCTTCAAGCGCGACGAGATCGAGGAGGCCACCGACGTGGTGGTGTGGTCGGTGGACAAGGGGAGCAAGCCGCCGCAGCCCCGCCGGCCACAGGATCGCGCCTTCTCCGGGAACATGGTGGAGGCGATGATCGCCTACGCCACCGGCGCCCTGGGGCCGCCGCCGATCCCGTTCGCCAACGTCAAGAGGCTGATCGCCATCGGGTCCGACCGGATGATGGCGGCGGTGGGCCGGGCCCGGCACAACGAGCTTCGCGCGCTGCTCCCCCCGGACCACGTGGGGATCGCCTCCATCAACTCGCCCATGCAGTGCATGATGAAGGAGATCTGCGCGCAGTGCCTGTGCAAGCACCGCGATCCGCAGACGGGCAAGGAGAGCTTCGTCTTCTCCTGCTTCGACCAGGACCAGCCCATGGACGCGATGGACTGGGAGCACCTGCGCGCCCGCCTGCGGGGCAACTCGCTGCAGGAGAAGCTTTCCGCGCTCTGGCTGGACTTCCTGCTGGACCGGGCGGACCTGCCCCGGGTCTAGGCCAACGCCACTTGCTGGCCCTGCCGCTTCGCCTTCACGTCCACCCCGTGGCCGTCGCTGAAGACCACGATGGCCCGCGTCCAGGGGCCGGCCGCCCGCGTGGTGGGGTGGGCCTCCACCGCGCGGTTCACCAGGGTGAAGATGGCGTCGCAGGCGCCGCAGACCCGGTAGTCCTCGGCGGGGATGAGGGGATAGGGCTTGGCCATGCCGGGCGCGAACACCAGGATCACCGACACGGGGGCGGTGAATTCACCTACTTTGCGGCACACGCCACAAGTGAGGGGTTCCGCGCTCTCGTCTTCCACGTCCGACATTTGCCACCCGTCCCAGCGCCCGCTGGCGCCCCCCAGGAAAGGACGATAACCATTCATCGCCGGGAGCGCCGGTTTTCTCCCTCCTTTGATTTCGCAAGAAGCATGCCCGGCGGGCAAGGCGCAGTGCGCAAGGCCGGAAGGAGGCTTGAAGATCCTCCGGATCCGTGGCACCCCGCTGATTACAAAGGCCCCTCCAGGCATGGCAAAGATGCTGGAAAGACCCGAGCTGCTCGCGCCCGCCGGCGACGAGGAGAGCCTGAAGGCGGCCGTCGCCGCCGGGGCGGACGCGGTGTATTTCGGACTGCGCGGCGGCTTCAACGCCCGGGCCCGGGCGGACAACTTCGCGGTCGCGGACCTGCCCCGGATCTTCGACTTCCTCCACCGGCGGGGAGTCCAGGGCTTCGTCACTTTCAATACCCTGGTCTTCGACAGCGAGCTTCCGGTGGCGGAGCGGGCGCTGGCGGACATCGCCCGCGCCGGGGCCGACGCCATCCTCGTGCAGGACCTGGGCATCGCCCGCCTGGCCCGCGAAGTCTGCCCGGGGCTGCCGCTGCACGCCAGTACGCAGATGACCATCTCCTCCGCCGAGGCGGCGGCCGTCGCGCGCTCTCTGGGCATCACCCGGGTGGTGCTGCCCCGCGAGCTCTCCCTGGAGGAGATCCGCTCCTTTGCCTCCCGCACCGACCTTACGCTGGAGTGCTTCGTGCACGGCGCCCTCTGCGTGAGCTGGAGCGGCCAGTGTCTCACCAGCGAGGCCTTGCAGCACCGCAGCGCCAACCGCGGCCAGTGCGCGCAGAGCTGCCGGATGCCCTACGACCTGGTGGTCGACGGGCGGACGCAGGCGGCGCGCGGGGACGAGCACCTCAAGTACCTGCTCTCGCCGACCGATCTGGGCGCCTGGGACCTGCTCCCCCGGCTTCTCGAGGCCGGCGTCAGCTGCTTCAAGATCGAGGGGCGGATGAAAGGCCCCGAGTACGTGGCCAACGCGGTGGAGAAGTACCGCCGGGCCCTGGACGCCGCCATCGAGGGCCGGGCCTCTCCCCTGGACGGCAGGGACGAGGAAGAGCTTCGCTACAGCTTCTCCCGCGGGTTCTCCCACGGGTTCCTCGAGGGTTCCGACCACCAGAAGCTGGTGCACGGCCTCTATCCCGGGCACCGCGGCGTGCTGGTGGGGCGGGTGGAGGAGGTGCGGGCGCGAGCCCGGCACGTGCTGGTGCGGGCGGAGCCTGGCGCGCCGGCGCTGAAGCCCGGCGATCGCATCCTCTTCGACCAGGGAAAGCCGGAGGACGACGAGCCGCGCGGAGGGCTCCACGCTTGCGACCAGCAATCCCCCGGGCTGCTCAAGCTGGTGTTCGGCGGGCCGGACCAGAGCACCCTCGACCTGCGCCTGGTGAAGGTGGGGGACGTGGTGTGGAAGGCGAAGGACGCGGAGGTGACGCGGAAGATGAAGCGCATCGCCGCGCGGGAGCGCCGGGTGGGGCTCACCCTCGCCGTCCGCGGCGCCCAGGGCCTGCCGCTCACCGCCGAAGCGCGCGACGACCTGGGGAGGACCGCGCGGGTGGAGAGCGCGATGCCCCTGCAGGCGGCGCGGGAGAAGCCCCTGCACCAGGGAGTGATCCGGGAGAAGCTCTGCGCCTTCGGGGAGAGCGGCTTTGAGCTGCGGCGCTTGCAGCTCGACCTGGAGGGCGCGCTCGCGCTTCCTCCCTCCGAGCTGAAGCGGATGCGCCGGGCCTTGACGGCAGCGCTCGAGGCGCCCGCCCGCGAAGAGCGGGGGCCGGTGCGGACCGGCCACGATTTCGAGCGGATCGTGCCGCCCGTCGCCGCCGGCGAGGCGCCTGTCTCTCCGAAGCTGATTCCCCTCTTGCGCACGCTCGAGCAGGTGGAAGCGGCCCTCGCCCTGGGATTCGACGAGCTGCAACTCGACTTCATGGAGCTGGTGGGCCTGGGCGCGGCGGTGGAAAAGGCGCGGGCCGCGGGGGCGCGGGTGATCGTGGCCACCCCGCGGGTGCAGAAGCCCGGCGAGGAGGGATACGATCGCCGCTTCGAGCGGCTGCGCCCGGACGGAATCCTCGCCCGCCACCTGGGCGCGGTGGAGCACTTCCGCAAGAACCCGCACACCGAGACGGTGCACGGCGACTTCTCCCTCAACGCCACCAACGCGCTCACGGCGCGCACCCTGCTCGGCCTCGGCCTTGCGACCCTCACCCCGGCGTACGATCTCGACCTCACCCAGCTCCTCGACCTGGCGTCGGGAGTGCCCGCGGGGCGGCTGGAGGTCACGCTCCACCAGCACCTGCCGCTCTTCCACAACGAGCACTGCGTCTACTCGCACCTGCTCTCCAACGGGCGCGACTTCCACGACTGCGGCCGGCCCTGCGAGCGCCACCTGATCGCGCTGCGCGACGGCCTTTCGCTGGAGCATCCGGTGATCGTGGACGTGGGTTGCCGCAACACGGTGTTCAACGCCCGGGCGCAGAGCGCCGCCTCTTGCCTGCCGCAGCTGCTGGACAAGGGCGTGCGCCGCTTCCGGGTGGAGCTGGTGCGCGAGAGCGGCGTGGAGACGCGCCGCGTGCTGCGCGCCTACGCCGATCTGTTGTCGGGCACGCGCAGCGGGCGGCAGGTGATCGCCGAGGTGGGGGCGCTGGAGAAGTACGGCGTCTCCGCCGGGACCCTGGTGGTGGTGACGCAGCCTCACGCCTGAGCAGGGAGGGCGAAGCATGGCAGAGCACCGCATCGCAGTGATCCCCGGGGACGGAATCGGCAACGAGGTGGTGCCGGAGGGCATCCGGGTGCTGGAGGCCGCCGCCCGCAAGCACGGCATCGAGCTGCGCTGGGAACAGTTCCCCTGGAGCTGCGCGTACTACCAGAAGCACGGGCGGATGATGCCGGAGGACGGCATCGCCCGGCTCCGCCCCCACGACGCCATCTACCTGGGGGCGGTGGGCTATCCCGGCGTGCCCGACCACGTCTCGCTCTGGGGGCTGCTCATCCCCATCCGCCGCGAGTTCCGCCAGTACGCCAACGTCCGCCCGGTGCGGCTGATGGAAGGGGTCCCCTCTCCCCTGCGCGACAAGAAGCCCGGCGACGTGGACTTCTGGGTGGTGCGGGAGAACAACGAGGGCGAGTACTCCTCCATCGGCGGGCGGATGTACGAGGGGACCGATTCGGAGATGGTGGTGCAGGAGACGGTCTTCACCCGCAAGGGGGTGGACCGGATCCTCCGCTACGCCTTCGAGCTGGCCCGCTCGCGTCCGAAGAAGCACCTCACCTCGGCCACCAAGTCCAACGGCATCGCCATCACCATGCCCTACTGGGACGAGCGGGTGAAGGCGATGTCCGCCCACTACCCCGACGTGCGGGTGGACCAGTTCCACATCGACATCCTCTGCGCCCACTTCGTGCAGCGCCCCGAGCGCTTCGACGTGGTGGTGGGGTCCAACCTCTTCGGCGACATCCTCTCGGACCTGGGCCCCGCGTGCACGGGCACCATCGGCATCGCGCCGTCGGCGAACCTGAATCCCGAGCGCGAGTATCCCTCCTGCTTCGAGCCGGTCCACGGCAGCGCGCCCGACATCTACGGCAAGGGCATCGCCAAT
>DATKAG010000074.1:0-16479 GCA_035498355.1 Myxococcales bacterium
AGTTGAGGATTGATTCAAGCGGCCATTCCTAAGAACGCGAGGGGGCCTTCCCAGAGGACGTGGCGGCGGAGCTCCGGAGTGAGGCCGGCTTCCTTCAGCGCCTCGTCTGCCTTGGGCAAGGCGAGCAGGTCAGTGGGGCCCTCGCCAATGTCGCTGGTGAGCACCACTCCCTCGGCGCCGTGCTTGGAGATGAGCGCCGCCGCGGCGCTGGCCTCGAAGAGGCCCGGCTGCAGCGTAAGCCCTGTCCAGCACCCGACGCCGCGCACCAGCGCGAACGTTTCGGCGTCCACGTGATCGATCAGCACCCGGTGCGGCTCGACCGGCGACGCTTGCACCAGCGCCAGCAGCCTCCGGGTGCGCGCCAGCTTCTCCTTGGCCGGCGTGTGCACGATCACCGGCTTCCGCATCCGCGCGGCGAGCCCCAGCTGACGCGAGAAGATCTCCTCCTCCCGCTCGCCGCCTTCCTGTAACCCCAGCTCTCCGAGCGCCACCACCCGCGGGTCGTCGAAGTAATGGGGCAACCGGTGGAGCAGGTCGTCGGCGCCGTGCCAGGGGATGCGCGCCGGGTGCACGGCCAGGGCGACCATGGGGCGGATGCCTGCCGCCCGCAGGCGCTCGGTCTGCACACTCACCAGTTCGTCCCAATGCCGCAACAGGTCGCGGGCGTTCCCGCTCCCGGCGTCGCGGGCGCAGGTGACGGCCGCTTTCACCCCGAAATACGCCAAGGTAGCCAGGTCGGCGTCGGGGATTCCGTCGGCGTGGAGGTGCAGATCGACGAACATCGCTTCGACGCTAACATGAGGGATGCACTTGGCAGGAACCCTTCCGCTGCCTACCAGACGGGGACACCTGCGCAGGGGGAAGGGCTTGTCGAACGCCGGACAGAAGCTGGCCGCAGTGGTGCTCGCCGCGGGCAAGGGCACCCGCATGAAGTCGGAGAAGGCCAAGGTGCTGCACGAGGCGGCGGGAAGACCCATCGGGTTCTTTCCCGTGCGGGCGGCGCTGGCCCTGGACGCCTCGCCCGTGGTGGTGGTGGTCGGGCACCAGGCCAAGGAAGTGGAGGACGAGCTGACCCGCCAGTTCCCCGGCGCACCCGTCCGCTTCGCCCTGCAGGCGGAGCAGCTCGGCACCGGCCACGCCGTCCTCTGCGCGCAGGAAGCGCTCAAGGGCTTCGAGGGCAACGTCCTCATCCTCGCCGGCGACGTGCCGCTGATCCGCGCGGAGACGCTGCAGAAGCTCATCGCCGCCAAGCAGGACGCCGACGTGGCGCTGATCTTCTGCCGCGCGACCAAGCCGCAAGGCTACGGGCGCGTCCTCCGCAAGCCCGACGGGACGGTTGCGCGGATCGTGGAGGAGAAGGACGCCTCCGACGCCGAGCGCCGGATCGACGAGGTGAACGCCAGCATCTACCTCGCCGGAGCCGACTTCCTCTTCCGCGCCCTGCGCTCGCTGGGCCGCGGCAACGCCCAATCCGAGTACTATCTGACGGACATCGTCGCCCAGGGCCGCGCCGTGGCGGTGGAGGCGGAGGAGGCCGAAGTGTCCGGCGTCAACGATCGGGCCCAGCTGGCCCAGAGCGCCGCCCAGCTGCGCGAGCGGCGCAACGCCCAGCTCATGCAGCAGGGCGTCACCCTCATCGACCCCTCGGTCACCTACGTGGACGAAGGGGTGGAGGTGGGCCGCGACACAGTGCTCGAGCCCCTGGTCTCGCTGCGGGGCAAGACCCGGGTGGGAAAGGGCGCGCGCATCGGCCAGGGCTGTGTGATCGTGGACACCGAGGTCGAGGACGGGGCGCAGATCCTCCCTTACTGCCACCTGACGGAGAGCCGCATCGGTCCGGGCGCCACCGTGGGGCCGTTTGCGCGGCTCCGCCCCGGTGCACAGCTTGCCGAGCAGGCGCACGTGGGAAACTTCGTGGAGCTGAAGAAGTCGGTGCTGGGAAAGGGCAGCAAGGCGAACCACCTCACCTACCTGGGCGACACGGTGGTGGGGGAGGGGTGCAACATCGGGGCGGGCACCATCACCTGCAATTACGACGGCAAGAGCAAGCACCAGACCACCATCGAGGATGGCGCGTTCATCGGCAGCGACACGCAGCTGGTGGCGCCCGTGACGGTGGGCAAGGACGCCTACGTGGGCACGGGCACCACGGTGCGGGAGGACGTGCCGGCCGGCGCCCTGGCGGTGAGCGCCGGAAAGCAGCGCAACATCGAGGGCTGGGTGGCGAAGAAAGCGCCGCGCAAGCCGGGGAAGAAATAAGGGGGAGAGGCGAAGATGTGCGGGATCGTTGGTTACGTCGGCGAAGAGCAGTGCGCGCCCCTCCTGGTGGAAGGGCTGCGGAAGCTGGAGTACCGCGGCTACGACTCCGCCGGGGTGGCCGTGCTGGGGGACAAGGGCCTCTCGGTGGTGCGGGCCAAGGGCAAGCTGGCCAATCTGGAGAAGCGCCTGGTCGAGTCCATGCCCAAGGGAGCCACGGGCATCGGCCACACCCGCTGGGCCACCCACGGCAAGCCTTCCGACGAGAACGCGCACCCGCACAAGTACGGCGGGGTGGCGGTGGTGCACAACGGCATCATCGAGAACCACCTGGAGCTGAAGGAGACGCTGGGCAAGGCGGGGCACAAGTTCAGCTCGGAGACGGACACCGAGATCTTCGCCCACCTGATCCATGTGGAGATCGAGAAGGGCCTGGGCCTGCCGGAGGCGGTGCGGGCCGCCCTGCGCAACGTGCGCGGCACCTACGCCCTGGCGGTGATCTCCGAGAAGTTTCCCCAGATGCTGGTGGTGTCGAAGAACGCCAGCCCGCTGGTGGTGGGGCTGGGGGATCACTGCAACTTCGTCGCCTCCGACGTGCCCGCCATCCTCGCCCACACCCGCGACGTCATCTACCTGGAGGAAGGCGACTTCGCCGTCATCACCCGGCAGAAGGTGGAGCTGACCGACAAGGATGGGCAGAAGCTGGACCGTGGCGTGAAGCGCATCGACTGGACGCCCACCATGGCCGAGAAGAACGGCCACAAGCACTTCATGCACAAGGAGATCCACGAGCAGGCGCGCGCGCTCACCGACACCATCCGCGGGCGGGCCAGCGTGGAGGAGGGCGACGTCTACCTGGACGGCTGCCACCTCGACGCGAAGATGGTGCAGCGCTTCGGCAAGGTGCAGATCGTCGCCTGCGGCACCTCCTGGCACGCCGCGCTCACCGGCAAGCTGATGATCGAGACGCTGGCGAAGATCCCCGTGGAGGTGGACCTGGCCAGCGAGTTCCGCTACCGCGAGCCGCTGGTGGACGCGAACACGCTCTGCGTGGCCATCTCCCAGTCGGGCGAGACGGCCGACACCCTGGGCAGCTTCCGCGAGGCCAAGTCGCGGGGAGCGCGGGCGCTGGCCGTGTGCAACGTAGTGGGGAGCGCCATCGCCCGCGAGGCCGACGACGTGCTCTACACGCACGCCGGGCCGGAGATCGGGGTGGCTTCCACCAAGGCCTTCACCACCCAGCTCGCCGCCCTCTTCCTCCTCGCGGTCAAGCTGGGGCGGCTGCGCGGGACGCTTTCCGCGCAACAGGCCCAGGGCCACCTGCAGGCGCTCAACGAGGTGCCCATGCTGGTGGAGCGCGTCCTCAAGTACGAGGAGGTGATCAAGCAGGCCGCCTACAAGTTCTCCGAGGCGCGCGACCTGCTCTTCCTCGGGCGCGGCCCGCAGTATCCGGTGGCGCTGGAGGGGGCGCTGAAGCTGAAGGAGATCTCCTACATCCACGCCGAGGGCTACGCGGCGGGCGAGATGAAGCACGGGCCCATCGCCCTGATCGACGAGAAGATGCCGGTGATGGTGCTGGCGCCGCGCGACTCTGCGGGCGAGCCCGGGGTGAACTACGAGAAGATCCTGGGCAACATCCAGGAGGTGCGGGCGCGCGGCGGGCGGGTCATCGCCATCCACTCCGAGGGCGACGCGCGGGTGCCCTCGCTGGCGGAAGCGGCCATCCCCCTGCCGCAGACCAACCCCCTGCTCATGCCCATCGTCAGCGTGATCCCCACCCAGCTCTTCAGCTACCACGTGGCCGATCACCGGGGCACCGACGTGGACCAGCCGCGCAACCTGGCGAAGTCGGTAACCGTCGAGTAACGCGCTCGTTTTTCTTGTCCGGCGCGAGCCGTCGACCCTACCCGAGCGCTCGCGGTAGAAACGGGACATGCGAATCACGGTGGTGGGGACCGGATACGTCGGGCTCGTGGCAGGCGTGTGCTTCGCCGATTCGGGGCACACGGTGGTCTGCATCGACATCGACGAGGCGAAGATCGGGGCGCTGCGGCAGGGGAAGAGCCCCATCTACGAGCCTGGGCTCGACGAGCTCCTGCACAAGAACATCGCGGCGGAGCGGATCACCTTCTCCAGCAACCTGCCGGAGGCGGTGCGCAAGAGCGAGGTGGTGTTCATCGCCGTGGGCACTCCCCAGGGCGATGACGGCAACGCCGACCTGCGCGCCGCCATGGCGGTGGCGCACCAGGTGGCCGCGGCCGCCCAGGGCTACATCGTGGTGGTGAACAAGAGCACGGTCCCGGTGGGGACGGCGGCGCGCATGCAGGCGGAGATCGCCGCCAAGGGCAAGGTGGAGATCGACGTGGTCTCCAACCCCGAGTTCCTCAAGGAGGGGGCCGCCATCGACGACTTCCTCAAGCCCGATCGGATCGTCATCGGCTCCCCCAGCGAGCGGGCCCGGGCGATCATGGCCGAGCTGTACGCGCCCTTCGTGCGCACCGAGAGCCCCATCTACTTCATGGACCCGCGCTCCGCGGAGCTGACCAAGTACGCCGCCAACGCCATGCTGGCCGCGCGCATCTCCTTCATGAACGAGGTGGCCGCGCTCTGCGAGCGGGTGGGCGCTGACGTGGACTCGGTGCGCAAGGCGATGGGATCGGACGAGCGCATCGGGCAGAAGTTCCTCTTTCCCGGCTGCGGATATGGGGGGAGCTGCTTCCCCAAGGACGTGAAGGCGCTGATCGCCACCGCCCGGAACCAGGGGCTCGACTTCACCCTGCTGGCCTCGGTGGACGCGGTGAACGACCGGCAGAAGCGCCTGCTGGCGCAGAAGGCCAAGGCGCACTTCGGGGCGGGCAAGCTGCGGGGGAAGAAGTTCGCGGTCTGGGGGCTGGCCTTCAAGCCCAAGACGGACGACCTGCGGCACGCGCCGGCGCTGGCCCTGATCGAGGAGCTGCTGGCGGACGGCGCCACCGTGTCCGCCCACGACCCGGTGGCGATGGACGCTGCGCGCAAGATGCTGGGCGACCGGATCTCGTACGTGCAGAACCCCTACCAGGTGGCCGAAGGGGCCGACGCGCTCTTTTTGGTGACGGAGTGGAACGAGTTCCGCCAGCCGGACTTTGCCCGGGTGAAGGAGGCGATGAAGCAGCCGGTGCTCTTCGACGGCCGCAACATCTGGAACGCGGTGCGGGTGCGGCAGATGGGGTTCACGTACTACGGCGTCGGCAGGCCCTGAGCCTCGAGGAAGGCCTCGATCTGCCGCCAGAGGGCGGGCAGGTCGGCGTTCAGCTCGT
This sequence comes from Myxococcales bacterium, assembly GCA_035498355.1. GTDB lineage: Bacteria > Myxococcota > Myxococcia > Myxococcales > 40CM-4-68-19 > 40CM-4-68-19. Next base: position 5,553 of record DATKAG010000074.1, read on the forward strand.
GTCCCTGGTCCAGCTCGAGGAGCTGGGCGCGGCCCTCCATCCTTCGGACGAACTCGCGAGACAGCGCCGGATCGACCACGTCGTCCTGCGCTCCGTGGATCACCAGCGTGGGGCAGCGGGGCAGGGGGAAGGTCTCGTACCTGCAGGCGTCGATGAGGAACTCGTAGGAGAGATCCTCCATCCGGCCCCAGGCGTAATGCTCGACGGAGATGCGGCCGGTCTTGCGCCACGCCTCCACCTCGGCCGGCGCCATCCGCCGGGTCCAGCGCGGCCCCAGATCGAAGGCCGGAGCGAGCAGGACCAGCGCGCGCACCCGCCCCGGCCGGGTGGCGGCCCAGGTGGCCGCGGTGAAGCCGCCCAGGGATGAGCCGAGCAGCACCAGCTCCTCTTGACCCGCCAGCTCGTCTATTTGCCCCAGCATGCGGGTGACGGTGAGCCCGAAGAAGGCGGGCGCGTTCAGGTCGGGGATCGCCAGCTCGACGCCGCGCTCCCACAGCCGCTCCTGGACGAACCGCCCCTTGGAGGAGGTGGGGCCGCTGGCGAACCCGTGCAGCCAGAGGTAGCGCATCCCGCTCTCTTATCCCGAACGGCGGACAGTTGTGCTCGATCCGGCGCCCGCCAATGAAGCGCCTCAAGCCTTCGTGTTCCTCGCCCTGGACCAGGCGCGACCTAGCGGCCCATGGGCCGGCCGGAGCTCACGCCACGCGGTCCCACGAGCACTTCCGCATCGCCCGCACCAGAGCATCGTGGCGTGGACCGAGGCCGCGCAGAAAGATGTGTCGGCCGGACAGGAAGAGGCGCGCGAAGCTCGCCTGCGCCGCGTCGGAACTGAAATCAGCCCTGCTGAGATCGATCACGATGGCCGATGCCGCCGAGGCCTCAATCGTGGAAACGAGAAGGCGTGCGCGGAGCTCGTCCACCGCGCCGTCCAGGCGAACGATCATGCGATCGGTCGTGGTCTCGTGGCGCACGTACAGCATTGCAGTCCTCCTCGCGGGCAGCCACCGTGAGCAGCAGCTCCAGGGTCGCCAAGAGGTCGAGAGTGTCGTCGCGGTGCATCGGGGTTCTCATCGGCCGGCTCCTGCTGCGACCGGTTGCCACACTCGTGCCAGAGGCCACGCCGGAAAATCGTGAGGAATATTGAGGATCCCTGACGCTATCGCGCAGACCCTGCACGGGGATGGCGCAAGGCTTGCGGAACGAGAGCTGGTTGGGCGGACCGAGTTGCTTCACCAGCCAAGAGGCCCCCCGCGTTCCAGGGGGGAACGTTCTGGAGCGAACGGGACGCCGGCCACAAGACCGGTTCTTTCGGGGCGCATCCCGCCGCCCGCTCCGAACACGCCGATCCCCGTCGCAATCCTCGGGCCAACTCGGAGCTGGTGCGATTGATGCGCGCGACGAGTCCTGGGGTCAGTGATCGCGACGCGAATCCTGCGCCTGAACGCATCTTTCGCGCCCAGGCCGCCCCGTTCGCGCGGGGAAGGGTGATCAGGTGGCCGTCGCCGGGAAGTTCTCGCTGAGCACCGCGATCATCCGGGCGAAGTCGCCCGGCTTGCGGAACACCCCCAGCACGTCGCCGGAGCGGTTCTGCCCGTCGTGGTAGGCGGTATAGGCGGTGTGGATGAGGACGGGGACGGCGGAAAGCGCGTCATCGCGGGCCTTCTCGTCCAGGAACTGCCAGCCGTCCATCACGGGCATCATCAGGTCGAGGATGATGGCGTCGGCCTTGTGACCCTGACGCAACAGGTCCAGCGCCTCGCGGCCGTGCACGGCGGTGGTCACCTGGTACCCGCTTTCCTCCAGGACCTCGCTCATCGTGTCGCGGATCAGGGGATCGTCGTCGATCACCAGCACGCGCGGCGCATGTTCCGACGCATTCGTCACGGCATGTGTAGACGTAGCTCATGGCCGGCCCGCTCGGGCATGGTACGTAGGGCTTACGTCCGCAAAATTATGGAGCTCCGTCCAGGGCGGACACCTCGCCGTCGTAGAGCTTCGCGTGGCAGGCCGATCGCGAACCCGTGCAGCCAGAGGTAGCGCATCCCGCTCTTTTGTCCCGGGTGGCGGGCTCTTGTGCTAGATCCGGCCCCGCCCATGAAGCGCCTCAAGCCCTTGCTCCTGCTCGCCGGCATGCTCACTGTCCCCTGGGTTGCCGGCTGCGGAAACGCCTGCCTGAAGCTGGCCGACCAGATCTGCGGGTGTCAGCCGGACGACACCTCGAAGGCGAACTGCCAGCAGCGGGCGCGACAGCAGGGGGACATCTTTCCTGTGCGAGGCGAGGACGAGCAGCTCTGCCAGCAGAAGCTCGACGAGAACGCCTGCGACTGCCAGAGCCTGATCACCCCGGAAGGGCGGCAGGCCTGCGGCCTGGCCTACACCTTCGCTCCGCAGGGCGGGGTTTCCCCCTCCAACTGAGGGGGTTCTGAAACGATGGCCAGGGTGTGCGTGACCGGCGCGGCCGGCTTCATCGGCGGGCATCTCGCCGAGGCCCTCTTGCGCGAAGGGTACGAGGTCCGCGGGCTGGACGACTTCTCCAGCGGCAAGCGGGAGAACGCGGCCCTGCTGCAGGAGTACTCCGGGTTCAGCTTGATCGAGGGATCGATCGCAGATCCGATGGCCGTGCGGCGCGCGGTCGAGGGAGCGAGCCGGGTCTTCCACCTCGCGGCCATCCCCTCGGTGCCCTTGTCGATGGCCGAGCCGGGCCGGACCAACGCCGTCAACGTGGGCGGGACGCTGAACGTGCTGGAAGCCGCGCGCCAGGCGGGGGTTGCGCGGGTGGTGCTGGCCTGTTCCTGCGCGGCCTACGGCGACGGGCCCGAGCAGCGCAAGCACGAGGGCCTCTTGCCGCGGCCCATGAGCCCCTACGCGGCGCAGAAGATCGCCTGCGAGCTCTACGCGCAGACGTACACCCGCGCCTACGGGCTGCCCTGCGTGGCCCTGCGCTTCTTCAACGTCTACGGTCCGCGGCAGGATCCGAAGAGCGAGTACGCCGCGGCCATCCCCCGCTTCGCCACCCGGCTGCTGGCCGGGCAGCGGCCCATCGTCTTCGGCGACGGGCTGCAGACGCGCGACTTCGTCCACGTCGCAGACGTGGTGCGGGCGAACCTGTTGGCGGCGGCCAGCGAGCGCGCGCCGGGAGAGGTGATCAACGTCGCCAGCGGGCGCAGCTCGTCCCTGGTCGATCTGATCGCGGTGCTCCGCCAGGTGATGGGGCCCGCGGCGGCGCACCTGGCCATCGAGCACCAGGCGCCCCGGGCGGGCGACCTGCGGGAGTCCTCCGCCGACATCTCCAAGGCGCGCTGGCTGCTCGGCTACGAGCCGCTGGTGCGGCTGGAAGAGGGACTCGCCGGGGTAGTGGAGTTCTTCGCCGGCGCGGTCAGGCCAGCGGCCTGAGCGTCTCCAGCAGCGCGGAGATGTCCGCGGGCAAGGGCGACTGGAAGCGGAGCGTCTCCCCGCTCACCGGGTGGGGCAGGGCCAGTTCGCTGGCGTGGAGCGCTTGCCGCCAGAGGCGCAGGCGGGCGATCTCCGCGGGCGTGATCAGCTCGTCGAAGGTGCCGGGCGGGGCCGGGGAGCCGCCGCTCTCCGCCAGGCGGAGGAAGATCTCCTCCGAGGGTCCGTAGAGCTTGTCGCCGATCAGCGGCAGCCCGGCGGCCTGGAGGTGGGCGCGGATCTGGTGCTGCCGGCCGGTGCGGGGGACGCAGCGCAAGAGCGCCGCCCCCTGGTAGCGGCGGACCACCTCGCAAGTGGTGAGCGAGGGCGCTCCGGCGGGATCCACCCGCACCTTCACCTTGACCCGCCCTCCGCCCACCACCAGCGGGTGATCGATCTCGAACCGGTCGCGCGGCGGCGAGCCCTCCACCACCGCCAGGTAGGCCTTCTCCACCTGCCGGGAAGCGAAGGCTGCCTTCAGCCGCCGGGTGTGCGCCGGGGAGCGGCCGCAGGCGACCAGCCCGCTGGTCTCGCGATCGAGGCGGTGGGCGGGATCGGGCTTCTCTCCCTGCGCGTTGCGGTGGCGCTGGGCCAGCGCCCAGGTGAGGGTGGTGAGGTGGTAGCGGGCGGTCGGGTGCAGGGCGAGGCCGGCGGGCTTGTCCACCACCAGCAGGGCCTCGTCCTCGTAGACCACGGCGATCTCCGGGGGCTCGCCCGAGTCGCCCGGGCTCCGCTTGCGCAGGGCGAAGCGCAGCCCCGGCCAGATGCGGGTCCCGGGGAGAAGCTCCTCCTCGGCGTGGACCAGCGAGCGCCCCCGCAAGAGCCGCTCCAGGCGGTCGGGCGGCAGGGGCCGGCGAAGCTTCTCCGCCACGTACGCCAGCAGCGTCCAGCCGGCGTAGTTGGGCTCCACTTCGTAATGGACGAGGGAATCGTTCACCGGGGTGGGATCCTCACGTCATCTACCCGACAGCGCAAGTTGCGATGGAGGGCGGGCGTGCGCACGGTTGCCGGGTGAAGATCCTGCACGTCGTCGGCGCCCGTCCCAATTTCATGAAGGTCGCGCCCATCCTGGCGCAACTGCGCAAGCGTTCGGGCGTCGCGCAGGTGCTGGTGCACACCGGCCAGCACTATGACGCCAGGATGTCGGACGTCTTCTTCCAGGACCTGGGGATGCCCGATCCCGACGTGCACCTGGGCGTGGGCAGCGGGTCGCACGCGCAGCAGACGGCGAAGGTGATGACGGAGATCGAGCCGGTCCTCTTGCGCGAGAAGCCCGACATGGCGGTGGTGGCGGGAGACGTGAACAGCACGCTGGCGGTGGCGCTGGTGGCGGCCAAGCTGGGAATTCCCGTGGCCCACGTGGAGGCGGGGCTGCGCTCGCGCGATTGGAGCATGCCCGAGGAGGTCAACCGGGTGCTCACCGACCGGCTCTCGGACCTGCTCTTCACCCCCTCGCGCGACGGGGACGAGAACCTCCTGCGCGAAGGCATCGATCCGTCCCGGGTGCACTTCGTGGGCAACGTGATGATCGACACCTTGCGGGCGGCGCTGCCCAGGGCGAAGGAGAGCCGGATCCATTCCCGGCTGGAGCTTTCCGGCGCTTATGCGCTGGCCACCCTGCACCGGCCGGCCAACGTGGACGACCCGCGCGCGCTCTCGCGCCTGCTCTCGGCGCTGGCCGAGGTGGCGGCGCAGGTCCCGGTGGTGTTTCCCATCCATCCCCGTACGCGCTCGCGGCTGCCTGCAGGATTCGAGGCGAAGGGGCTGAAGCTGGTGGAGCCTCTCGGGTACCTGGATTTCCTGGCGCTGATCGCGGGCGCCCGGCTGGTGATGACCGATTCCGGCGGCATCCAGGAGGAGACCACCGCGCTCGGCGTGCCCTGCCTGACCCTGCGGGAGAACACGGAGCGGCCGGTGACGGTGGAGGCGGGCACGAACCAACTCGTCGGCACCGATCCGGCGAAGGCGGTGGCGGCGGCGCACGAGGTGCTGGCGGGGCGGGTGAAGAGCGGGAGCATTCCCGAGCTTTGGGACGGACGGGCGGCGGAGAGGGTGGCGGAGATCCTGGTGCGGTTCGGCGGGAGGGCGGCGGGATGAAGCGGAAGACGAGGCGGCGGCTGGCGCGCTTGCGGCGGCTGCGCTCGAGGCTCTTTTAGGCGCTCTCGCGCCGAAGGCGCGAGACTGCGCCTATGCTGTTGCTGCGTGTTCGCGCGAAGGCGCGAACACGCTTACGAAGTCACAGGCGAATCCGTTTGCCTTCCTCTCCTTGGGGGCCTAAACGGGGCGCGTGCAGTCGCTCTGGCTGGCTCCCGCCGCGGCGGTCGCGGTGCTCTGGCTCTGGTTCCTCGCCCGCGGACGCGCGCCGGGCGGGGTGAAGCGGCTCGCCCTGCGCCTGACGCTGCTGGCGCTGGCCGTCGCGCTGGTCCTCTCGGCGGCGGAGCGCGGGCTCCTCTCGCGCTCCTCCCTCGGGTTTCGCGCCGCGCTTCTCCTCTCCCTGCTGGTCGTCACCATCGGCTACCTCTACCTCACGCGCTTCTGCGGGCGCTGCGGAAGGATGGTGCGCAATCTGAAAGTGGCCGCCTGCCCCCGCTGCGGCGAGGCGTTGCCGGCGCACGGGATGACTTCGCGGCCTGCCCGCGTGCCCGAGCAGAGCGATGGCGCAGGCCGCCGCGCGCGTCCCTCCCGCGGGCGGCATCCGGAAGGCCCGCGCGCGTGAACGGCCATCTCGATTTGTCGGCCGGATTTCCGCAGGGGCTCCTGCTCGAGGGCGACCCTGACCGGGAGGAGGTGCGCAGGCTCTGGGCTGCGAGCGGCGAGGCCGCGCTTCCCGGGCTGCCGGGCGGATTCGCCCTGGCCATCTGGGAGGAGGAGTCGCGCTCGCTGGTGCTGGCGCGCGATGCGCTCGGGCGCAAGCCGCTCTACTACTGCGCCGCGGGGGGCAAGCTCTGGTTCGGGACCCGCGCTCCCAAGGACGCTCCGCGCGGGCTGCTGGAGCGAGGCGCGCTCTCCGACTACCTGGAGCTGGGCTACATCCCCGCTCCTCTGACTGCCTGGAGCGGCGTGCGGAAGGTGCCCCCCGGGCACCTCCTGCGCTTCGGCGACCAGGGGGCGGAGCTGAAGCGCTGGTTCGAGACGCCGGTGCCAGGCTCGGGCAAGAAGCCCTCGCGCATCTCGGTCCGCGCCCGGCTGGAGCAGGCCGTGCGGCGCAGGCTCGAGGGAGGACCGGCGGTCCTGCTCTCGGGCGGACTGGACTCCAGCGCGCTGGTGGGGCTCATGACCCGGCTCTCCGGCCGGGTGCGCACCTACGCGGCGGGGAGCGAGGAGGAGCTGGAGCTGGCGCGCCGCATCGCCCAGCGCTTCCGTACCGACCACCACGAGATCCGCGTCGAGCACCGGCCGGAGGAGGAGCTTCCCGCCCTCATCGCCGCGGCGGGAGAGCCGTTCGCGGACCCGGGGCTTCTGGCCATGGCGGGACTCTTGCGGATGATGGACGGCGCGGTGGTCACCGGCGACGGGGCGGACGAGCTCTTCGCCGGGCATGTGCGCTACCTGCGGGCGGCGCGGATCCCCGAGCTGCGGCCGGCGGCGCGCGCTGCCAGCCTCCTGCGCAAGGTGGTGCCGCGCAAGCACCGGGGCACCCTCCATCGCGCCGCGGAAACCCTGCGCACCACCGGGCACGAGCGGGCCCGGGCGATGGTGGAGATCTTCAACCTCGAGGAACGCACCGCGCTCCTGGGAATGACGGCGCGCACCGCCCCGGGGCCCTCGGCCGGGAAGCTCGAGGGCCTCGAGGCGGCCCTGGCCTTCGACCTGGAGGTCTCGCTGCCGGACGACGTGCTCTTCCGCCTGGACGTGGCGGCGGCAGGCCGCGACGTGCGTACCCCGTTCGTGGACGTGGACCTGGCCCGGCTGGTGGTCCCGCCCCCCTGGAAGGACAAGCTGGGCCGCCTGCACGTGCGCCGGCTGTTGCGCGAGGCGGTGGCGGACCTGTTGCCCCGCGACGTCCTCACCCGCCCCCCGAAGTCCCCGAAGGTGCCCATCGGGGCCTGGCTGCGCGGCCCCTTGCGCCAGATGCTCCACGACCTGGTCCGCACGCCCACGGCGAAGATCCGCACCCTGCTCGACCCCCGCGCCATCGACCGCACGCTGTCGCAGTCCCTCGCCCCTCGCGGCAACCCCCGCCAGGCCTGGTCACTGCTCTGCCTGGAACTCTGGGCCCGCGACCAACGCAGCTAGTGCCGCGACCGGGGCGTGTTGATACCTGCGAACGCGGATCGCTGGGCTGCGCCGGACGGCCTCGTCGCTGCGCTGCTCAGCGTAGGGTCCACTACGCTTCCGCTGCTCGCTCCTGCCCGGCTCGCCAGAGCGCTCCCCGTTCTCGGTACGATCACCACGCCCCGGTCGAGGCACTAGCTCTTCTTACCGAGTTGGACCACTTCTGGCGCGCCCAGTTCCTTGAGGGCCAGGCGGAGCAGCTCTTTCGCTTCCTCTGGAGGGAGCTCGCCGGAGCGCTCCGCTTCGCGCAGCGCGGTGACGGCTTCCTCGGGACGGCCGGTGAGGATGCGCAGGCGGGTCCAGAGGGTGTGGAGGCGGACCCAGTCGTCGTGATCTTCCTCGACGTCGAAGAGGCGCTCGGCGCAGGCCCAGGAGAGGATGTCCTCGTCCAGGGGGACGTCGCCCTTGCGCAGCTCGGCCAGCTCTACGGCCGTCTCCAGCAGGGTGAGCACCACCTCCTCCGCGCCGGCGGGGAGGGTGCCGCTCTCGCGGAAGCCGCGGACGTCGCGGGAGAGGCCCTCGATGGCGCGGAGGAAGGCCGTCTCCGCGCCCTTGCGGTCGCCGGCCTCGCGGCGCGTGCGGGCCAGGCCGATCTCCGCGGCGCTGAGGCCCGGCGCGAGCTGGAGCACGCGGCGGAACTCGTGCTCCGCGCCGTCAAGGTCGCCGTACTCGTCGAGGTAGATCTCGCCCAAGGCGCCGCGGGCCAGCACCTCCGCCTCTCCGCCTTGTTGCGCAGCGCGGCGCAGGATGCGTACGGCTTCCTTGGGATCCGTCTGCCGCACCTCGAAGGCGGCACGGCGGATGTCGTCGAGAACGCCCATGTGCCAGAGGGGATAGCACGATCCGGTTGCAGAGGCCGCCCCGGTCGATTTACAACGCGACGTGCGCCTCGCAGCCCTGATCCCCGCGCGCTACTCCGCCCAGAGATTGCCGGGAAAGCCTCTCGCCGACATCGGCGGAGCGCCCATGGTGGTGCGGGTGGCGCAGCAGGTGCGCAAGGCGGAAGGCGTGGACGAGGTGGCGGTGGCCACCGACGACGCCCGCATCGCCGAGGCGGTGACCGCGGCCGGTTTCCGCGCCCTGATGACGGACCGGGCGTGCCGCAACGGCACGGAGCGCGTCGCCCAGGCGGCCCGCGACCTGCCGGCCGAGGGCTACCTCAACGTCCAGGGGGACGAGCCCCTGATCGATCCCGCTGCCGTCGCCCAGGTCGCCGCCATGCTGCGCGCCGGCTCGCAGATGGCCACCCTCGCGCGGCGCCTGGAAGCGTCCGAGGCGGCCTTGCCCCAGGTGGTGAAGGTGGTCTGCGACGCGCGCGGCCGCGCCCTCTACTTCTCCCGCTCGCTCATCCCCTACCCGCGCAGCGCCGCCGAGCTTCCCGCGCTGGCGCACCTGGGGATCTACGGCTTCTCCGCCCCGGCCCTGCAGCAGTTCGCCAGGCTCCCGGAAACCGCCCTGGAGCGGGCGGAGGGCCTGGAGCAGCTTCGCGCCCTCTTCCACGGCATCCCCATCGACGTGGGGGTGGGCGACTTCCGCTCGGCTTCCGTGGACACCGCCCAGGACCTGGAGCGGGCCCGCCGCTTGTTCGCCGACCAGACGAGGAGGAACGGATGAGCCCCTTTCGCTCGGACCGCCGCAGCGACCCCGGCCGCCCCAAGCGGACCAAGTACATCTTCGTCACCGGAGGCGTGGTCTCCTCCCTGGGCAAGGGCCTCTCCTCCGCTTCCCTGGGAGCGCTGCTGGAGAACCGGGGGCTGAAGATCACCCACCTCAAGCTCGACCCCTATATCAACGTCGACCCGGGCACCATGAGCCCCTTCCAGCACGGAGAGGTCTACGTCACCGACGACGGCGGCGAGACCGACCTGGACCTGGGCCACTACGAGCGCTTCAGCTCGGCGAAGATGTCGCGCAACAACAACGCCACCACCGGCCGCATCTACCTGAACGTGATCAACAAGGAGCGGCAGGGCGAGTACCTGGGGAAGACGGTGCAGGTGATTCCCCACATCACCGACGAGATCAAGCGCTTCATCTTCTCCTCCGCCGAGGAGAACGACATCGTGATCGTCGAGGTGGGCGGGACGGTGGGCGACATCGAGTCCCTGCCCTTCCTCGAGGCCATCCGGCAGATGAAGTACGACGTGGGCAGCGAGAACGCCATCTACATCCACCTCACGCTGGTCCCGTACATCTCCACCGCCCACGAGGTGAAGACCAAGCCCACCCAGCACTCGGTGATGAAGCTGCGGGAGATCGGCATCCAGCCCGACATCCTCCTGTGCCGCACCGACCGCGAGGTGCCCAAGGAGATGAAGGACAAGATCGCGCTGTTCTGCTCGGTCTCCCCGGGTGCGGTCTTCACCTCGCGGGACGTCGCCACAATCTACGAGCTGCCCCTGGCCCTGCACGAGGAAGGGCTCGACGACCGCGTCGCCGAGCTGCTCAACATCTGGAGCCGGGCGCCGCGCCTGGACAAGTGGGAGCGGATCGTCAAGGCCATCAAGGAGCCCTCCCGCGAGGTGCGCATCGCGGTGGTGGGCAAGTACGTGGACCTGACCGAGTCGTACAAGTCGCTCAACGAGGCCCTGGCCCACGGCGGCATCGCCAACGACTGCCGGGTCTCGCTGGACTTCATCGACTCCACCCAGATCGAGCAACTGGGGGCGGAGACGCTCTTGCAGCACGCCGACGCCATCCTCGTCCCCGGCGGCTTCGGGGTGCGAGGGACGGAAGGGAAGATCGCGGCCGTCCGCTACGCCCGGGAGCGCAAGATTCCCTTCTTCGGCATCTGCCTGGGCCTGCAGATGGCGGCCATCGAGTTCGCCCGCAACGTGCTGGGGCTGGCAGGCGCCAACTCCGCCGAGTTCGACGAGGCCACCGAGCACCCGGTGGTCTCGCTGATGGCCGAGCAGAAGCAGGTCACCGCCAAGGGCGGCACCATGCGGCTGGGCGCCTATCCCTGCACGCTGCGCCCCGGGTCGCTGGCCTCCAAGGTGTACGGCCGCCAGGAGATCAGCGAGCGTCACCGGCACCGCTACGAGATCAACAACGCCTACCGCAACCAGCTGGAGGAGCGCGGGCTCCTGTCCAGCGGGATCAACGAGCAGCTCGGGCTAGTGGAGGTGATCGAGCTGGCTGGCCATCCGTACTTCATCGGCTGCCAGTTCCACCCCGAGTTCCAGAGCAAGCCCTTCCAGCCGCATCCCTTGTTCGCGGGATT
>DATKAG010000075.1:0-10391 GCA_035498355.1 Myxococcales bacterium
GCACCCAGCTGAGCTCGGCCTGGTTCTCGATGCCCTCGACGATGGTGCCGATGCCCATGCCCCGGCCGATCTCCAGGAGCTTGGCGGCGATCAGCGCCTTCGCCGGCTGGTCCTGCACGTCGCGGATCAGCTCGCGGTCCAGCTTGATGAAATCGGGCAGCAGCCGGTGGACGAGGTTGAGGGTGGACCAGCCCGCGCCCAGGTCGTCGAGGGCGACGCGGAAACCGGCCCGCCGGTAGGCGTTGAGCACCTGCTGCAGGCGAAGGGTGTCCTCGTAGCGATCGGCCTCGGTGACCTCGAAGACCAGCCGGTCGCGGGGGATGGAAGCCTCCTCGATGGCCTCGAGAGTGGAGCTGAGGCTGGCCTCGGGATCGCGGATGGCCGCGGGGGAGAAGTTGATGAACACGCACATCTGCGGCCCGTGGCGCGCCGCCTCGCGGATGGCGCTGCGGCAGGCGGCGGAGTCCACCTCGGAGAGCAGCCCCGCCTCGCGCGCCAGGGTGAGGATGGGCTCGGCGGCGATGATGGTGCCGTCGCGCTCCACCCCGCGCAGGAGCGCCTCGTGGGCGAAGACGCGGCCCGTGTCCTCCGCGTGCACGATGGGGTGGAACCAGCTGACGAAGCGGCCCTCGGCCAGCTGGTCGAGCAGCCAGCCGGAGCGGGCCAGCACGTCCAGCGCGTGCAGGGTGGTCATGCGCCCGAAGTCGGGAAGCTGGGGAGCGCCCTCGCCGGGGACGAAGAGCGCGCGGGTGTCGTGCGCCTCCGCCTCGCTCAGCGCGGAGCAGAGGTCCTCGGTGCAGAGTTGCACCTCGCCCTCGCCCAGGCGGATGCGCGCGCAGGCATCCACGATCTCGTGGTCCAGGCCGGCCGCGCGCAGCTTGCGGGACACCCGCAGCGCGGTGCGTCCTCGCCTCAGCCAGAGGTAGAGGGTCCCCGCGCCACGGATCCCCTCGGGGAGCCGGCGGTGGAGAGCGCGGGCAAGGCAGTTCTCCAGGTGGGAGGGAGCGGCGGTTGAGCGGTGCCGGCTCAAGATGGGGCACGTGTAAGCCGGAACCTGAACATGGGTCAAGCGCCCGTGATCTCCGTCACAACCCCGGGGGAAGACAGGGCGGTACTCGCCCACGTGCGGTTGCGCCGCCGTTGGGAAAATTGCAGCCTCGCCGAACGCCCGATCGGGCCGCGATCGCTCGGGCTTTCCCTCCCGACGCAGCGCGGCAGGACCCCCGGTGATAGAAGAGGTCCCGCATGCGGCGGGGCGCGATCCTCTTCCTTCTCCTCTTCGCCTGCCTGGAGCGGGTCCCCAAGGTGGCGCCGGAAAAGCTGGCTGCCTTGCGCCAGGCGAGCGGCGAGGAGGCGATGAAGGACTGCAAGGAGCTGGGCCGCTTCAAGGGATACTCTTCCCAGCCCGGCGACAAGGGCCTGGCCCAGGCGCGGACCGAGGCGCGGGCGAAGTGCGCCGAGAGCGGGGCGACGGACTACTACTACGACAAGGAGTCCTTCGGCCCGGACGCGATCGAGGTCTCCGCCAAGGCCTACGACTGCGGAGCGGGAAAATGAGCTGCTGGCACTACTACGCTCCCCAGGAGCCGAACGAGACGGCGTTCTCCATGGACGCCTCGCGCATCGTCTTCGGGCGGGGCGCGCTGGCCGAGGTGGGCGATCACGTGCGGGCGCTGGGGAGCCGCCGGGTGGCGCTCTTCACCGACCCGCAACTGCGCGCGACGGAGCACGTGGAGAAGGTGCGCCGCTCGCTGAAGGAGGCGGGCGTCGACTGCGCGCTCTACGCCGGGGTGAAGGTGGAGCCCACCGACGCTTCCTTCCTGGAGGCGGCGCGCTTCGCCCGCGAGGGCCGGTTCGACGGGTACGTCTCGGTGGGCGGCGGATCGGTGATGGACACCTGCAAGGCGGCGGCGCTCTACGCCACGCACCCGGCAGACTTCCTCACCTACGTGAACAAGCCGGTGGGCGCGGGCGCGCCGGTGCCGGGCCCGCTGCCTCCGCACCTCGCCTGCCCCACCACCTGCGGCACGGGGAGCGAGACCACCGGCATCGCCATCTGCGACGTGCTCGCCTTGCGCGCGAAGACGGGGATCGCCTCCGCCCGGCTGCGCCCGACGATGGCGGTGGTGGATCCGGTCTGCACCCGGACGCTGCCGCCCGAGGTGGTGGCCGCCAGCGGCTTCGACGTGCTCTGCCACGCCCTGGAGTCGTACACCGCGCGCCCTTACACCGCCCGGCCCAAGCCGGCGCCCTTCTCCGCCCGGCCGATGAGCCAGGGAGCCAATCCCTGGAGCGATTCCGGCAGCCGCGAGGCCTTGCGCCTCACCGGGCGTCACCTGGTCGACGCGGTGGACGGCGACCTGGAAGCGCGCGAGCAGCTCTCCTGGGCGGCCACGCTCGCCGGCATCGCCTTCGGGAACGCCGGCGTCCATCTGCCTCACGGGATGGCCTACTCGGTGGCGGGGCTGGTGCGCGAGTTCCGCATGCCGGGATATCCCCAGCACGAGCCGATGGTCCCGCACGGCGTCTCGGTGGTGGTGAACGCGCCCAGCGTCTTCCGCTTCACCGCTTCCGCCTGCCCCGACCGGCACCTGGAAGGGGCCGCTTGCCTGGGCGCCGAGATGCGCGGAGCCGCGCCGGAGGACGCTGGCGAGGTGGTGGCGAAGGCGCTGGAGAAGCTGATGCAGAGGACGCGGATCCCCAACGGCCTGTCCGGGGTGGGCTACGCCGAGGGAGACGTTTCCGAGCTGACCAAGGGCGCGATCGTGCAGCAGCGCCTTCTGGGCAACGCCCCAAGGCAAGTGGGCGAGGCGGAGCTGGCCGGATTGTTCCGCGGGGCGCTGAGGTACTGGTGAACCGGGACGACTTCCCGCACCTGCTGGAGATCCAGACGCGCTGGAATGACAACGATCTCTACGGGCACGTCAACAACGTCGTCTACTACGCGTACTTCGACACCGTCATCAACCGCTTCCTCATCGAGGAGGGCGGGCTGGACATCGACCGGGGAGCGGCCATCGGCGTCTGCGTGGAATCGCACTGCGCCTACCAGCACTCGGTCGCCTTCCCCGACACGCTGCACGCCGGCCTGCGGGTGGAGAAGCTGGGCAACAGCAGCGTGCGCTACGCCATCGGCATCTTCCACGGCGAGGTGCTCTGCGCCCAGGGCTGGTTCGTGCACGTGTTCGTCAGCCGGGCCACCCGCAAGCCCACGCCCATCCCGGCCCGGATCCGCGCCGCCCTCGAGCGCATCTCTTCCGCGGAGTCGAAGGGATGACGAAGCAGGAGCGCGGGCGGCGCAGCCCGCGCTCCTCCGTTCCCCCCGTTGCAGGATCAGCCGTTCGTCGGGCGCCTTCGGGAGTGGGCGTATAGCGGCGCGGGTACCGGGGTCAAGCCCCCCCCGGTCCGCCCGCCCGTGCCCGCATTGATGACGCGCCGCTTCAGAAGCTGTGCTGCACCCGCCCGTAGACGTAGCGGCCGACGTAGTCGTACGTGGCGGGATCCGAATTGGCGAGGGCCGCGCTGTAGATGTACGGGGGCGAGGTGTCCAGCAGGTTGTTGATCCCCACGAAGAAGCCGGTCTTGCCGATGGTGCTGGTCAGCGTGTAGCCGGCGTGCAGATCGAGCTGGAAGTACGAGCTCACCCTGCGCCGGAGCGGTCCTGCGGCGCTGGTATTGCCCAGCTCGCAGATTCCGCCTTGCGCGGTGGTGTTGTCGTAGGGGTTCGCGCACTCGTCGAAGCTGGCCACGTAGTGCCCGAGCAGGCCGAGCGTCGCGCCGGCCATGCTCCAGTCCAGGCCGGAGGTGGCCTTGAACCTGGGAAGCGCGCCGTAGCTTCCGGCGTCATAGGTGTCCGCGCCGTGGACGGTCACGGGCCCGCCCTGCAGCTTGATGGTACTGTCGTAGAAGGCGAGGTAGCTGCCGTCGAAGCCGAAGGCGAAGCGGCCGGCCTGGGTCGGCAGCGCATACCGGACCGAGAAGTCGACGCCGGCCGTCCGGATCCGCCCGACGTTCGCGTAGAAGTCGTTGACGTACTGGATCTTGCCGACGTCGTTGCGGACCACCAGGGCGCAGTAGTCGTCCACCCCGTTCACGTAGCAGCCGTTGAGGATGTTGGCGGTGCCGGTGAGGCCGATGGCGTCGTCGATGGTGATGTTGAAGTAGTCGATGGTGAACGACAGGTTGCGGATCGCCTGCGGCTGGATGACCAGGCCCGCGGTGAACGTCTTCGCGGTCTCGGGCTGCAGCGTCGCGGTCCCGCCGGTCCGCGTCAGCTCCTGCAGGCCGCCGTCGCCCGAGCCGGCACCCGTCACTCCTCCCTTGGTCTGGCAATTCTGCACCACCGTCGCCGACGCCGTGGCGAAGTTGGCGCACGGGTCGGTGGCGGCGGGATCGGTTTCCTTGTTCCCCAGGTAGAGCTCGGAAATGCTGGGGGCGCGGAAGGCCGTCGAGTACGTGCCGCGGACGGTGAGGTCGCGAATGGGCGAATAGCGCGCGCCCAGCTTGTAGGTGAAGTTTCCTCCGAAGGTGTTGTAGTTCACGTAGCGAGCCGCGGCGCTCGCCTCCAGCGCCTCCACGCCCGGCAGGTTGGCGAAGATGGGCAGGGAGAGCTCGGCGAACGCCTCGTTGGAGTACATCCCGCCGCTGGTGGACGTGAAGTTGAAGTCGGCGGAGTCGCCCGTCGCGGCGATGGGATCGGCGATCTGCGAGCCCAGCTGCCGGCGGTACTCGTAGCCCAGGGCGAGCGAGGCGGGCCGGTCCGCCGCCAGCTTGAACAGGTCGCCGCCCGCGGAGAGGCCGGCGGTGAGCAACTCGTCGAAGGCGCGCGAGGTGCCGGTGAACCCCAGGTAGTCCTGCTGGCTCTGGGCGATGCTCCCGGGCCCGCCGAGCAGGTTGAGCGGCGTGCAGCCGGCGATGACGTTGGCGGGATCGTTCGGATCCGCCCCCGCCTGTGTCAGGCACACCGGCTGTCCCAGGCTGTTCACCCCGCTCGCCCCCACCGCGCTGGCGACGCGCGAGTTGCGGAACGAGCCGCCGGTGGTGAACGTTCCCGAGGTGCGCCCGTAATTCAGGGCCGCGTCCCAGAACCACCCCTGCAGCGGCCCGGCGGCCTCGGGCAGCGTGCCGTCGAGCCCGGTCACTACCCGGAAAGTGGCCAGGTCCTCCGAGTAGGTGCGGTTGCCGAACTCGACCAGGCGGCGGCCGAGGAAGTCGAGATTGGTGCCGAGCGGGTTGTAGATGCTGTCCTTGGAGTAGACGATGTTGGCGTAGTCGCCGGGGTTGAGCGGCATGGGAGCCGCGTTCTGCTTCACGCTGCGCTGCGTGTACGAGAGCTCGTAGTAGCCGCGCGCCGCGGAGAACTTCGCCTCGCCCGAGGAGTAGCCCTGGACGGTGGTGGAAGGAATGGTGAGGTAGTTCTGGGCGGCGAAGTTGTAGAAGTCGTTGCCGGAGTTGTTGTTCGCCGGGGCGGGGGTGTTGAAGACGCGGAAGCACTCCATCTGCCCCGCGGGGTTGGCGCCGCAGAACGGGCCGTTCGGATCGCGGATCCAGCGCTTGGTGGGCGACCAGGTGGTGCCGTTCGGACCGCCGACCATCGCCAGGCAGAGCGCGTTCCCGTTGCAGATCGGCTTGCCGTTGGCGTCCCCGGGGATGGTCAGCGCGCCTTCGGGCACGCGGCTGCTGCCGCTCGGCACCGGGCAGCGGAGCACTCCCGGATCGCACTGGGACCCCGTGTAGTCGAAGTCGAGGGCCTGCTGCGACCAGGTGCGGTCGCGCAGCCAGGAGTCTCCCTGGTTCATGTAGCGCACGGAGAACATGGCGCCCGCCGTGTCGTTGCTGGTCCCGGTGGTGACGTGCGCGTCGAAGGTCTGCGCGTCGCCGTGCCCCGAGACGCCGTACTGTGCGCCCAGGTCCGTCCCGCTGTAGTTCTTGCGGGTGATGATGTTCACCACGCCCGCGATGGCATCCGATCCGTAGACCGCGGAGCCGCCGTCCTTGAGGATCTCGATGCGATCGACCGCCTCGGTGGGGATGGTGTTGAGGTCCACCGCCGAGGAGGCGCCCAGGCCGCTGGGCACCACCCGCCGCCCGTTGATCAGGACCAGCGTGCGCCGGGCGCCCAGGCTGCGCAGGTTGATCTGCGTGGTGCCGTCCGCCCCGTAGTTGATGCCGCCGGTGTTGAGCTGGAAGTTGGCGGCGTTGCCGTTCTCGGGCATCGTCTGCAGGTAGTCGCCGATGGTCATCTTGCCGCTGGTCTCGAACTGCTGGCGGGTGACCACGGTGACGGGAGCCGGCGTGGTCAGGTCCTTGCGCCTGAGGCGGGACCCGGTGACGACCAGTTCCTCCGACAGGTTCTGCCGCTGCGGCGCGCTGGTGGGCACCGCCGATTCGGGAGCGGCCGGCGCCGCGTCTTGCGCGGAAGTGGCAGCCTCCGCGGTCTGTCCCGATGGCGGCGCCGTCTGCTGGCTCTGGGCCCGGGACACTGTCGATGACGACAAGACCAGCGCTGCGATCCAGAAACCGCTGCGTGTCGAGATCATGTGGGGTCCCCTCTCGGTGCGGACTGTCGGGCTGTGAACGTATCGTCCATTTCGCAAAACACTGTCAAAGGGGCCCTCAGGGGGGCGCTTCGATGACGCTAGCATTTGCAAGTGCCGGCAGAACGCCCCGGCTCAGCTCCGCTTGCCGCCGTAGTAGTCGAGCGCGCCCGGGTGTAGCGGAATGGGCGGATCCTTCACGGCGCCCGGATCGCTCCCGGCCGCTCCCGCCGCCGCCTCGGCCAGGGTCCGCGCCTTGTCGCGCGCGAAGCTCTCGAGGACGACGAGCAGATCGCCCTTCACCACCGCGATGGCGCGCAGGGCGACCTTGCCGCCAGAGGCGTAGGGGCCCTTCCCCGCGCAGGCGTCGCGGGCGGCGGCGGGCGGGAGCAGCCCCACCTGAAGCTGCCCGCTGCGCAGGAGCTTCACCACCTCCGCGGGGGTCTTCGCCACCGCCGCCACGGCCTTGCTCTCCGGCCAGCGGCTCGCCACCGCCTTCGCCACGGCGGCGGCGACCGCGAAGGCATCCGGACGCTCCTCGTCGGTGACGACGACGAGATGCTTGGCCCGGTACGCGTACCACTGCGCGTAGGGGGAGTGGCCGAGGAGGAAGATCCCGGCCATCCCCAGGGGCAGGAGCGCGCTAGTCGTCATTCTCTCCATCATGCTGGAACACGTCGAGCTGCAGGAAGTCCGAGACGACATAGTTGGGCACGTCCACCAGGTTGCTGATCTTCAGGTCGCAGGCCACGCTGCAGAGCAGGTAGGCCTGCTCGGCGGTGAGCGGCTTGGGCGCCGGCGAGACCGGTCCGGTGAGCAGGGCGATCATCTTCAAGAGGGCGTCGCGCGCCGCCAGCGTCACGTCCTCCGACTCGTTCCGCAGGGGCCGCAAGAGGTGGTTGGAGTTCACGTCGATCCACAGCTCGGGCGCCATCACCACCCCGGCGGGCTTCACCGGGATTCCCATGGTGGCGATGAAGTCGTCGGGCTCCAACTCCTTGAGCACGCCGGAGCGGTTGCTCTCGAGGAGCGGCCAGTTGCCGATGCTGGCCGCCAGGTGCCTGCGCACCTCCACCTTGACGGTGACGATGGCGTTCATCTCGATGGCCGTCCCCGACACCTCGCCGTCGCCCTGCGCCCAGTGCACGTCGCCCACCGAGAGGCCGCAGCCGTCGATGAAGCAGGGGAAGAGCAGCGTGGTGCCCTTGACCATCTGCTTCACGTCGGTGTTGCCGCCGTTCTCCCGGGGCGGGATGGTGCGCAGGCAGCGATCCTTCGCCCTCCCCGTGGGGCCGCAGAGCTGCGCGGGCACCGCGTCGGTGGGCTCGGGAGGGAGGACGAAGCCCTGCTTGGCCCGCAATTCCTCCTCGCGGGCGAAGGCGGTCTCGATCTCCGGCAGCCCCAGCTCCACCCCGATGGTGCCGGCGAAGCCGTGCAAGGGCAGGCGCACGCCGGGCAGATCCCTGGAGGTGGCGAAGCGGGCGACTCCACCGTTCTTGCTCCCCAGCTCCCAGTGCACGATGGCCGGGTCGGTGAAGACGTCGCGGAGGAAGCCGAAGCCGGGGACGGCCACGGTGTACCCGAAGCGGTCGGGCCCGGGCTGGACGTCGACCATGGTCACCGCCAGCACGTCGCCCCGGCGGGCGCCCCGCACGTGCAGGGGGCCGGTGAGGGGGTGGATGAGGTTGAGGTTGGCGGCGGCCACCGTGGCCGGCGTGGAGCGGCGGTTGAAGGGGTTGTCGAAGGCGTCGCGGGTCTCGAAGACGACCAGGTCGCCGGGGTCGGCCGAGGCGGCCGGCGGGATGTCGGGATGCCAGCGGTTGTGGCAGGTGCCCAAGGGCTCGTCGGCGCAGGGCACCGGCACCGTGTCGACGCGGGTGATGGGAAGGCGCACGGTCTTGTTGTTGGCCAGGGCCGGCGCCGCGGCCAGCAGAACGGACAGGATGACGGTGATCCGCTTCACGGGGTTTGCCCCCTTCCGCGCGAGGGCGCGCGACGGTTCGGTGCGGCGAGGGGAGCAGCGGGTGCGAGATGGGTTTCCTTGCCCTGTCCGCCTCCCCCCAGGGCAAAGCTGGTGGCGACATACGCCTTGGCGCGATCCGATGTCAACGCGCCGCGTGCAACCGGGGGGCAGGCTAGCCTAGAATCGCCGGCCGATGGACGAGACCCGCACGGTCACCCAGACGCACGAACGGCGGGCGCCTCCGGCGGCGGCGCAGCCCTACCTCTTCCTCGCCCTGCTCTGCGACCGGCCCCTGGAGAAGGGGGCGCGGTTCTCGCTGGCGGGGGTGGACCGGGTGGTGCTCGGCCGGGGCTCCTCGCTGCAGGCGGAACGCGAGCAGGAGAGCGGCGCCACCCTGCTGAAGATCACCATCCCGGACCCGCGCATGTCGGGCACCCACGCCCGGCTGCACAAGGTGCTGGGGCGCTGGGCGGTGGAGGACGCGGGCTCGAAGAACGGCACCTTCGTGGACGGGCAGCGGGTGACCACCACCCCGCTCACCGACGACGCCCTGGTGGAGCTGGGGCACAGCTTCTTCGTCTTCCGCGAGGCCCTGCCCCGCGCCGACCCTCCTTTCCTCGACGGGCGCGAGCTGAAGCCCCTGGCCAAAGGGATGGCCACGCTCTCCCCGGCCTTCGCCCTGGCGCTGCAGCGGGTGGCCACCTTCGCCCGCTCGCGCGTTCCGGTGCTGGTGCGGGGCGAGACCGGGACGGGCAAGGAGCTGATCGCCTCCGCCATCCATGAGCTGTCCGAGCGGCCCGGGCCTTTCGTCCCGGTGAATTGCGGGGCCATCGCTCCCAACCTGGTGGAGTCGGAGCTGTTCGGGTACCGCAAGGGCGCCTTCTCCGGCGCTCTGGAGGACCGCCCGGGCCTGGTGCGGACCAGCGAGCACGGCACCTTGCTGCTCGACGAGATCGGGGATCTGCCCCTGGCGGCCCAGGCCACCCTGCTCCGGGTGCTGCAGGAGAACGAGGTCCTGCCGGTGGGCGCCACCCGCCCGGTGAAGGTTGATCTGAGAGTGGTGGCGGCCACCCACCGCGACCTGGCCGCGCTGGCCGACGAGGAGAAGTTCCGCCCCGACCTGCTCGCCCGCCTGGACGGCGCCTCGGTGGTGCTCCCGCCCTTGCGCGAGCGCCGCGAGGACTTCGCCCTCATCGCCTCGGCGCTGATCGAGAAGATCGCCGGCGAGCTGGCCCGCGACGTGTGCTTCTCCGCCGACGCCGCCCGCACCCTGCTCCTGCACGACTGGCCTCTCAACGTCCGCGAGCTGGAGAAGTGCCTGGCCAGCGCCCTTCTCCTCGCCCGCGGCGGCCGGGTGGAGCAGGAGCACGTGCGGGACAGCGTGCGCTGCTCGCCCGGTCGTCCGCCGACGCGCAAGCAGAGCGGCCCCACGGAGCCCTTGACGGAGAAGGACCGGCGGCTGCGCGAAGACCTGCTCCAGCTCTTGCGCGAAAACGGCGGAAACGTCACCGCGGTAGCGCGCGCCATGGGCAAGGCCCGCACGCAGGTTCAGCGCTGGCTGCGGCGGTTCGAAATTGATCCGGGCTCATTCGTGCCCTAGAAGTCGTCGACGTTGACGTCGACGTGGTCGTACGTGGTCGTTGACGTGGACGGCGACGGCACGGCGACGGCGACGTGGCCGTTGACGCTCCCCTCAAGGTAGCGCCACGCGGCGCCACCCTCCGCCCGAGTCCCGTTCTCCAGCGATTCCAGCCACTTCACTCTGGCACGCCACCTGCTCTCTCCCTCGTTTCCGAGAGGAGGCCAGACCCGTGAAGACCTCGATCCTGCGCGAGTGGCTGTTCCCCGTGGCCGTGCTGCTCACCTGGTCCGTCGGGTTCTCCTACACCCTG
>DATKAG010000076.1:0-2776 GCA_035498355.1 Myxococcales bacterium
AAGCCATCGCCTCCAGGCGCAGGGTGCCGAAGGCGATGAACGCGCCCACCAGGGTCAACCCCAAGGTCACCTCGTAGCTCACCAGCTGGGCCGAGGCGCGCAGCCCGCCCAGCAGCGCCAGCTTGTTGCTCGAGGTCCAGCCGGCCAGGGCGGTGCCGAACACCGCGATGGAGGCCAGGGCGAACACGTAGAGCATCCCGAAGTCGAGCTTCGCCACCTGCAGCTGCATGCGCGAGCCGAAGAAGGTCAGCTCCGGGCTCACCGGGACGATGGCGAAGAGCATGAAGGCGGGGGCGAAGGCGAGCAGCGGGGCGAGGTTGAAGAGCCACTTGTCGGCCAGCGCGCCCTCGGGGATGAAGTCCTCCTTGAAGAGCATCTTCAGCACGTCGGCGGCGATGTGCGGGATGCCCTTGAGCGGCTTGTCGCGCAGCCAGGGGATGATGGAGATGCGGGCCCGGTTGGGCCCCACCCGGTCCTGCATGAGCGCGGACCACTTGCGGTCGGCGAGGGTGAGCAGGGTGGCGGTGATCATCACCAGGATGAGGATGCAGGTGAGGATGCTGCCCAAGGCGGGAGAGAGCCCCCAGCTCACCCCGATCCGGTCGCCGATCCAGATGACGAAGCGGTCGAGGAGCAGGAACACCCAGGAGAGGAAGAGCAGGAAGCCGAGGAACGCCCCCCAGCCGGCGATGGTGCCCAGCAGCCAGCGGCCGTACTCGGGCTTGCGCCCCAGCGCGGTGCCGAAGTCCTTGGAAGCGAGCCGGGCGACCGGGGTGCCCATCAGCGCGATCCTCCGGAGGCCTCGTCGCCCACCTTCACGGCCGGAGGCCTGGGGCCGCGGATGGAGTGCGCCCCGGGCAGCGGGCGGGGGGCGCGGGCCGGCCACTCCTTGGGCAAGAGCGCCTCGAGCACGATCCCGTCTTCGGGCAGCGCCTCGAAGGTGAGTCCCTCCAGGTGGGGCGATTTCGCGGCCAGCGTGCGGAAGGCCTCCGCCGCGCTGGTGGGGCCCACTCCGCCCAGCCCGTCCAGCAGGCGCTTCGCCCACGACCAGCCCGGCGCGGCGTCACCCACCGGCGCGGGCAGCGAGTCCCAGGTGCGCTGCAGGCGGCCGTACCAGTTGATCAGCGTCCCGTCCTGCTCGTAGACGCTCTCGCAGGGCAGGTTCACGTCCGCCTCGGCGCTGGCCGCGTCCTCGTTCTGGGCGATGGCGACGAAGACCTCCATGCGCGCCAGCTTGCCGGCGGGCAGGCCGTCGGTGCGCATGGCCACGAGCGCCTTGACGCCGTCGACGGCCTCGGCGTCCTCCAGCTTCACCCCGAAGGCCTCGGCCACAAGGCGCACGCCGCGCGAGTTGGGGTTCTTGTCCGCGCGGATGAGGAAGTCGTCGGAGTCGCCGGCAGGCTGGCTCCCGAGGAAGTAGCGGCTGGCGCGCAGCTGGGCGCCGATCTGGAAGGCGGCGGCCGCCTCCTCGTTGGTGCACTGCGCGGAGAGCGCGATCCCCACGCTCCCCTGCCCCGCCAGGGGGCGCAAGAGCTCGGCGGCGCGCTCCAGCGCGATCCGCGGGCCCACCGAGGCGGCGTTCTCCCCTCGCCCGGTGCGCGCCCACTGCACCCGCCGCTCGTTGGTGGCGTGGTAGGTGAGCCGGCCCTGGTCGCACATCCAGACCTGGTTCACTTCCTCGTTGCGCCTGGGGAGCAGGCGGTAGACCACGTTGCCCCGGCCCTCCACGTACACGTTGCAGCCGTTGCTGCAGCCGGTGCAGACGGAGGGCGACTTGTTCACGAACCAGATCCGCGACTGGAAGCGGAAGTCGCGGTTGAGGAGCGCGCCCACCGGGCAGATGTCCACCGTGTTGCCGGCGTACTGGCTGTCCAGCGGCTGGCCGGGGAAGGTGGCGATCAGGGAGTACGTGCCCCGCTGCACCACCGCCAGCTGCGGCTTCTGGGCGATCTCGTCCATGAAGCGCACGCAGCGGGTGCACATGATGCAGCGCTCGGCGTCGTAGACCACCAGCGGCCCGAAGATCTCCCGCTTGGGCTTGTTCAGCTTGGCGACCCGGATGCGGGAGGGCTGGTGGTCGTACTCCATGTAGTAGTCCTGGAGCTTGCACTCCCCGCTCTGGTCGCAGATGGCGCAGTCCACCGGGTGGTTGACGAGGTGGAACTCCATGCACCCGCGCTGGTTGTCCTTCACCGCTGGGGAGTTGGTGACGATCTTCAGCCCTTCCTTCACCCGCACCTGGCAGCCGGGGACCAGGCGGCCGGGGGCGTCGCTGGTCTCCACCAGGCACATCCGGCACTGGCCGGCGATCGAGAGGCGGGGGTGGTAGCAGAAGTAGGGGATGGAGACGCCCACCCGGCGGGCCGCCTCGATCAGGTTGTCGCGGGCGTCCGCCTCCACCTCGGCGCCGTCGACGAAGATCTTCACCTTCTTCGCGGGCCCCTCGGTCATTGCTCGACCTCGCCGCCGATCATGTTGATGGAGTCGAAGACGGGGATCAGGTCGGCCACCGCGTGCCCTTTGATCAGGCGGGGCATGGCGGAGAGGATGGGCAAGCCCGGCCCGCGCACCTGGATGGCGTAGGGCTTTCCCGTCCCGTTGGAGACGATGTGGAAGCCCAGCTCCCCGTTGGCGCCCTCGGTGTAGACGTAGACCTCGCCGGCGGGCACCTGGATGCCCTCCATGATCAGCTTGAAGTGCGCCATCACCCCTTCGATGGAGCCGAAGACCTCCTTCTTGGGCGGGAGCGCGTAGCGCCAGTCGTCGATGATGATGG
>DATKAG010000077.1:0-3412 GCA_035498355.1 Myxococcales bacterium
GGGCGCTGGGCGGTGGTGCGGGAGGAGATCGCGGAGATCCAGAAGGCCTACGCCGACAAGCGGCGGACGCGGATCGGGGGGGCGGGCAGCGAGGAGGTGGAGTACAGCGAGGAGGCCTTCATCGCCGACGAGGACGCCCAGGTGGTGCTCACCAGGGACGGCTGGATCAAGCGGGTGCGGGAGCTGAAGGATCCCTCGCAGACCCGGGTGCGCGAGGGCGACGAGGTGGCGTTCGTGCTGGGCGGGTCGTTGAAGAGCAACCTGGTGCTCTTCAGCAACTTCGGCACCGCCTACGTCACCCGCTTCAACGACATCCCGCCCAGCACCGGCTACGGCGACCCGGTGCAGAAGCTCTTCAAGTTCGACGACAACGAGCGGGTGGTGGGGGCGCTCTCGCTGGACAAGCGGCTGGCGCGGCCCGAGAAGCTCCTCGGCCTCTCCCGCGGCGGCTACGGCCTGCGCTTCGCGCTGGCGCCGCACACCGATGTGTCCACCCGGGCGGGGCGCAGGTTTGCCCGGCCGGCGAAGGAGGACGAGCTGGTGGGGGTGGTGCCGGTGGACGACAAGGACTTGTTGGCGGTGGTCACCGAGGCGGCCTACTCGCTGGTCACCAAGGCGAAGGAAGTGAACGAGCTGGCCGGCCCGGGACGGGGAGTGCGGGTGATCAAGGTCCAGCAGGGCGACAAGCTGATCGGCTTTCTCTGCACCTCCGACAAGAAGGCGGAGCTGCCCCTGGAGTCGGCCAAGGGGCGCAAGGTGGAGCTGACGGTGCGCGAGCCGGGCGGCCGCGGGGGCAAGGGGCGGCAGCTGGTGCGCAAGGACAAGCTCAAGGCGCTGTCCAAGGGGCCCGTGGTGCAGGCGCTGCCCGAGGAGAAGAAATAAATGGCCGTGCGCAAGACGCGGTACAGCGCGGCGGACATCCAGGTGCTGGAGGGGCTGGAGCCGGTCCGCAAGCGGCCGGCGATGTACATCGGCGGCACCGACTCCAGCGGCTACCACCACCTGCTCTGGGAGATCATCGACAACTCGGTCGACGAGGTGATCAACGGGTACGCCTCGCGCATCGAGGTCTCGCTGCACAAGGACGGCAAGACTGTCACCGTCGTCGACGACGGCCGGGGCATCCCGGTGGACGTGATGCCCAAGTACAAGAAGCCAGCGCTGGAGGTGCTGCTCACCACCCTGCACTCCGGCGGCAAGTTCGAGCAGGGCAACTACATCCACTCCGGCGGGCTGCACGGGGTGGGCGCCAGCGTGGTCAATGCCCTCTCCTCGAGGCTCGTGGCGCGGGTCAAGCGCGAGGGCCGGCACCACCAGCAGACGTATGCCAAGGGCCATCCCACCTCGAAGCTGAAGGCGGAGGGGAAGGCGCGGGGGACCGGCACCAGCATCACCTTCACCCCCGACGCGGAGATCTTCGGGGTGAAGGCGAGGTTCGACCCGGAGCTGATCCGCGACCGGCTGGAGGCCAAGAGCTACCTGCACCGGGGGATGATCGTCGTCTTCCGCGACGAGACCCGGAGCCCGGCGCGGGAGGACACGTTCCAGCACGACGGCGGGATCGCCGAGTACCTGGCCAAGGTGGTGGCGCAGCGGGGCAAGAACACCGTGCCCGCCGCGCGGCGCGCGCCGGCCCCCGCCCCGCGAGAGCCGCTGGAGACCACCGAAGAAGGGCTGCCGGAGACCGGGCTGACCGCCCAGGGCGGAGAGATCCCCTCGGTGCCGCCGGTGGCCGCCATGCAGATTCCCCCGGGCGCCCTCTTCTACCGGCAGGGCGAAGGAGAGGTGCGGATGGAGGTGGCCCTGGTCTGGACCGAGGCCACCGACGAGCACCTGCGCAGCTACGTGAACGGCATCCCCACCCCCAACGGCGGCACGCACGAGGCGGGCCTGCGCTCCGGGGTGGTGAAGGCAGTGCGCAACTACCTGGAGACGCACGGCCTTGCGCCCAAGGGCGTGACGTTGACCGCCGAGGATATCCGGGAAGGGCTCTGCGGGATCCTCTCCAGCTACGTGGTGGAGCCGCAGTTCCAGGGCCAGACCAAGGGACGGCTGAACAACCCGGAGACCGCCGCCCAGGTGGAAGGGGTGGTGCGGCCGGCGCTGGAGAAGTGGCTGAACGACACCAAGACGGTGGCCGAGCCCATCGTGGCCCGGATCATTCTCGCCGCCCGGGCCCGCGAGGCCTCGCGCGCCGCCGCCCAGCAGGTGTCGCGCAAGACGGCCATCTCCCACCGCCTCAACCTGCCGGGCAAGCTGGCCGACTGCTCCTCCACCAACCCGATGGAAAGCGAGCTCTTCATCGTGGAGGGCGACTCCGCCGGCGGTTCGGCCAAGCAGGGCCGCGACCGGCGCACCCAGGCCATCCTTCCCTTGCGGGGCAAGGTGCTCAACGCGGAGCAGGCCTCCAGCGAGAAGGTGGGGCAGAACAAGGAGCTGCAGGACATCGTCTCGGCGCTGGGTTGCGGCATCGGGACCGACTTCAAGCCGGCCAACCTGCGCTACGGGAAGGTCTTCCTCCTCATGGACGCGGACAGCGACGGCCACCACATCTCCACGCTGCTGCTCACCTTCTTCTACCGGCACATGCGCGATCTGATCCGCAACGGCAGCGTCTTCCTCGCCCAGCCGCCGCTCTACAAGATCGAGATCGGCAAGGACACGTACTGGGCGCTGGACGACGCGGACCGCTCGCGCATCCTCAAGGAGCAGGGGAAGGGGAACGCGAAGCCCAACATCATGCGCTTCAAGGGGCTGGGGGAGATGACCGCCGAGGAGCTGAAGGCCACCACCCTGGATCCGAAGCGGCGGCTCGCCCTGCGGGTCACCCTCCCCGAGGAGTTGGCGCTGGACACGGAGCGGACCATCAACGACCTGCTGGGCAAGGACGTGAGCGCGCGCTTCAAGTTCATCATGGAGCGGGCGGGAGAGGTGAAAGAGCTGGACGTGTAGGGCCGATCGGTCAAGGCGTGCCCGTCCCCGTCCTCGTTTTCGTGGTCGATCTCGCGCTGGTGCCAGGAATCGTGCGCGCACGGACACGCCGACGAGCCCGGACATCTGCCACCAGGACGAGGACGAGCACTTGCTCCGGGGCGCAACCGCTGCGCAAAGGCACGCTCGTTGCAGCATCTTCCGCCGCATGCGCACACGCCTGCTCATCGCGGTGGCGGCCCTGCTGGCGGTGGCGCTGGCGTGGACCGCGCAGAAGTTTCGCGGCTATCTCTCCTCCGACCCGAAAATGTGCGCCTCCTGCCACGAGGCCAGCCCGGACCTGGCGCTCTGGGACAGCGCGGCACACGCCCGCCTCGCCTGCCAGAAGTGCCACCATACCAGCGAGCAACAGGGCGTGGCCATGCTGGTGAAGTTCGTCGGCGGCGCGAAGCCGCCCGTCCGTCCCGCCCAGGCGCTCCTG
>DATKAG010000078.1:0-10546 GCA_035498355.1 Myxococcales bacterium
CCTGCAAGACGTCGGCGCGATCGTAGGCGGTGAAGACGTTCTCGACCCGCAGCCCTTCCATCCTTCACTCCAGCCCCAGGTAGGCCTGGCGCACCAGCGGATCCTGCGCCACCTGCGCGAAGGCGCCCTCGGCGATCTTCCTCCCGTAGTTCAACACCACGCAACCGCGGGTGACCCGCTCGATCACCGACATCTCGTGCTCGATGAGGATGATGGTCAGCCCGCCCAGCCTCTGCTGCACCAGGAGGATGTCGTCCATGAGCCGCAGCGTCTCGTCGTGCGTCATCCCGGCTGACGGCTCGTCGAGCAAGAGCAGCTTCGGCCGGCTGATCAGCGCCCGGCACACCTCCACCCGGCGCCGGTCGATCATGGGGATGCGCCCCGCCGGCTCGAGGATCCGCTCGGGCAGGGCCTTGTCGAAGATGCCCAGGAGCTCCCGGGCCGCGGCGAAGCTCTCCTCGACCTGCCGGCGCAGCGCCTTGCGGCGCACCAGGTTGAACCAGAGCCCGTGGGGAAGGCGCTGGTGGTCCCCCACCATCAGGTTGTCGAAGATGGAGAGCGGCAGGCAGAGGCGGGAGCGCTGGAAGGTGCGGGCGATGCCCGCGCGGTAGACCGCCTGCGGGCGCAGGCGGGTGATGGGCGTCCCGGCGAAGAGCGCCTCTCCCGCGTCGGCGGGGAAAAGGCCGGTGAGGACGTTGAAGAAGGTGGTCTTGCCCGAGCCGTTGGGGCCGATCAGCCCCAGCACCGAGCCGGGCGCGACCGAAAGGTCGAGGCCGTCCAGCGCCACCACGCCGCCGAAGCGCCGGGTGAGCCCGCGGCAGGCGAGCAGCGGGGCGGTCACGGGCGCCCCGCCAGGCGGCGGAGCGGGCGCGGGACCAGCCCCACCGGCCGGAAGAGGAGCACCAGCACCACGAAGCCGCTGAAGAGGAGGAAGCGGTACTCCTGGATCACCTGCAGCTTTTCGGGCAGGACGATGACGATGGCGGTGGCCAGGGCCACGCCCCAGGGGTTCCCCATGCCCCCGAGCAGGAGGATGGAGACGAAGATCAGCGACTCGGCGAAGGTGTAGTTGTTGGGGGCGATGAAGCCGATGAGGAAGGCGGAGAGCGCCCCCGCCACGCCGGTGACGAAGTTCCCCAGGGTGAAGGCGGCGATCTTCCAGCGGGCGATGTCGAGCCCGAAGCTGGCGGAAGCCGTCTCGTCCAGGCGGATGGCGTCGAGGGTGATGCCGATGAACGAGCGCTCCAGGCGCTGGACCAGGGCGAAGGCGAGCGCGAGCAGGACCAGCGCCAGAAGCACGTAGCGCAGGTAGAACGAGCCCTCCAGCGGTCCCAGGGCGACGGGGTCGTTGAAATGGAAGGGCCCGACCACCAATTCCGGCAGCTTCAGGCCCTGCGGCCCGCCCAAGGAATCGTTCACCTCCAAAAAAGTGCGGAAGAGCAGCGCGAAGGCGATGGTGATCAGCGCCGCGTAGTGGCCGCGGGTCCGGAGGATGGGGAGGAGCAGGGCGGTGCCGCTCAAGGCCGCCGCCGCGCCGCCGGCGAGGAGGATGACCAGGTCGGGCAGGCCCGCCACCCGCGAGAGCACCGCCGCGGTGTACCCGCCCACGCCGAAGAAGCTGGCGCCGGCGAAGTTGACCACCCCCGCGTAGCCGAACTGCACGTTGAGGCCCAGGCAGGCGACGGTGATGATCAGCACCCGGACCAGGAGCAGGAGCGCGAAGTCGTCCTCGCGCAAGAGCAGGGCGAGGAGCAGGGCCCCAACCAGCGCCAACCCCTGGGAGAGGCCCTCGCGCGCCCCGAGCGCGCGGGCCAGCGGCGAAAGCCAGCGGGTGCGCAGGGCCACCACTCCCAGCGCGATGGCCAGGCCGATGAGCAAGGCGATCTCCGCCTGCGACTCCGCCCGCAAGAGCAGCCAGGCGAAGAGGGTGCCGGCGGCGGTGAGCAGGACGGGCCCCGCCGCGGATCTCATACCCGCTCGCTCGCCCGCTCGCCGATCAGCCCGGTGGGCCGCAGGGCCATGAGCACGATCACCACCCCGAAGGCGAACACGTCCTTGTAGGCGGAGGCGAAGGGCAGGGCCACCGCCCCCAGGGTCTGCAGGGCGGCGAAGAGGAAGCCGCCCACGATGGCGCCGTAGAGGTTCCCCAGCCCGCCGAGGATGGCCGCCGCGAAGCCGATCACCCCGAGCAACAGGCCCATCCCGAAGAAGACCTCGTTGTAGTAGAGGCCGTCCATCACCCCCGCGAAGGCGGCCAGCGCGGAGCCGAGGGCGAAGGTCACCAGCACCACCTTGCGGAAGTCGATGCCCATGGTGCGGGCCGTCTCCTCGTCCTGCGCCACGGCGCGGATGGCCAGCCCCAGGCGGGTGCGGGTGATGAGCAGGTGGGTCCCGGCGATGAGGAGCGCGCCGCAGACCAGGAGGATGACGTTGTCGAAGCGGAGGTGGAAGGCGCCCAGGTTCCAGCCCGAGGTGGGGAGCAGGGCAGGGAAGAGCTTGGGCTGCGAGCCGCCGGGGTAGAAGAGCCGGATGCACTCGCGCAGGACCGTGCCGCCCATCAGCGTCACCAGGAGCACGTTGAGCTGGGGAGCGCTCTTCACGGGCAGGACGATGAAACGGGCCACCAGGGCGCCGAGCAAAGCGGTGGCCAGGGCGGCCACCAGGATCACCGCCAGCAGCAGCACGCCAGGGGAGGAGACGCCGGTGGCGGTGAGCAGCGTCCAGGTGGCCAAACCGGCGAAGGCGCCGGCCGCCACCACGTCGCCGTGGGAGAACTGGATGATGTCCAGCACGCCGAAGAAGAGGGTGAACCCCACCGCTACCAGCGCGTACATCATCCCCAGCATCGCGCCGTTCATCACGTACTGCGCGAGCAGGCTGGGGGACATCGATCACTTGCCGATCAGCTTGCGCTTTCCGGACGCGTACTCGCTCTCTTCCCAGGTGAGCCACTTGCCGTCCTGGACCACGTACCTGGTGATGGCCGGGACGGTGTTCTGCCCGTGGTCGTCGAAGGTGATCTTCCCCACGATGGAGTCGCGGTCCTTCACGTTGGCCAGCTCGGCGATGATCTTCTTCCGGTCGGGCCCGGCCTTCTCGATGGCGTCCATCAACAGCTCGGCGGCGGCGTAGGCGAAGGGCCCGTACGCCTCCGGCGGGTTGCCGTAGCCCTGCTTGTTGTAGTCCTCGAGGAACTTCTTCCCGCCCGGCAGCTTCTCCGCGGGCGCTCCCTCGCGGAAGGCCAGGCACCCTTCCGCGAGCGGGCCGAGGGCCTTGATGAAGTCGTCGTTGACGATGCCCGAGGTGCCGTCGAACTGCGCCTTCAGCCCCAGCTTGTCCATCTGGGCGCGGATGCGCACCCCGATGGGCGTGAGCCCGCCGAAGTAGACGGCCTCCGGGTCGAGGGCCTTGATCTGCGTCAGCTCGGCCGTGAAATCCTGCTGGTCGGCGGTGACGCCGAAGGTGGCGAGGATCTGCCCCCCGTCCTTCTGGAAGAACTGGGAGAAGTACTTGTCGTGGCCCTTGCCGTAGTCGGTGGTGTCGTGGATCACCGCCACCTTCTTGTACCCGTACGAAGTCATGAACCTCGCGTTGGTCTCGTTCTGGTTGATCATGGTGCCGTTGACGCGGTGGATCTCCTTGAAGTCGTGCGCGTAGGTGATGTCGGGGAGCACCGCGCCCCAGACGATCGCCGGCAGCCCGAAGCGGTGGTAGGTGTCCACCGTCGCCATCGCCACCACCGAGCAGTAGTGGGTCACGCCCCCGACGATGGTGCGGTCGGAGCCGGCCTTGGTGGCCATCTGCACGCCCGCGTCCGGCTTGCACTCGTCGTCGAGCACCACCAATTCGTACTGGTACTTCGCCTTGGGATCGGCGTTGCGCAGCCGCACCGCCAGGTCGGCGGAGTTGCGGCCCCCCAGGCCGATGGCGGAGTTGCCTCCGGTGAGCGGCCCGATGAAGGCGATGCGCACCGTCTGCTTGGCGGGAGCGGCGAGCGAAAGGGTGGCGATCAGCGCTGCGGCCGCGAATCTCATGTGAGCCTCCAGAGGCAGCGGGAGGCGAAAACCTAGCAGAAAGCCATCAAGCGCGCTGCCAGACGGCCCCCTCCCGCAGCCCCGCCTTGCGCAGCGCGGTGGCCAGCGGGCAGAAGCCGGTGAAGGCGCTCTGCAGGAGGTTCGCCCCCACGAAGGCCGTCAGCCAGAGGAAGGCGGGATGCAGGAGGCTCGCCAGCAGAAGGCTGAGGAGGACCATGCTTCCCGCGAACGCGAGCACCGCTCTTTGCACCGTCACTGCGCACCTCCGCTCACCACCGCCAGCGGGGGCGGGGTCCGTGGGGCGGGCCCGTGCGCCGGCGCTCCTTCGCGCTGCAGCGCGGCGGCGCGGCCCCGGCGCGCCACCAGGAAGTAGAGGACCGGCACCGCCAGGCGGGAGAGGAGGGTGGCCGTCACCTCTCCGGCCATCAGGCTGATGGCCAACCCCTGGAAGATCGGGTCCGCGAGCATCACCGCGCTGCCCACCAGCACCGCCGCGGCGGTGAGCAGCATGGGGCGGAAGCGGACCACGCCCGCCTCCTCCACGGCCAGGGCCAGCGGCATTCCCTCCCGCAGCTTCAGCTCGATGAAGTCCACCAGGATGATGCTGTTGCGCACGATGATCCCCGCCCCGGCGATGAACCCGATCATGCTGGTGGCGGTGAAGAAGGCGCCCAGAAGGCCGTGCGCGGGGAGGATGCCGATCAGGCTGAGGGGGATGGGGACCAGGATCACCAGCGGCACGCTGAAGCTCTGGAACCAGCCCACCACCAGCAGGTAGATGAGCACCAGCACCGCGGCGAAGGCGATCCCCAGGTCGCGGAACACCTCCAGGGTGATGTGCCATTCGCCGTCCCATTTCAGGGAGAGGCGCTCGGAGTCCGGCGGCTGCGAGAGGCCGTAGCGGGGCACGCCGTCGCCCAGCCTGCGGTCGATCGCGGCCAGCGCGTAGACGGGGCTCTCGATCTCCCGGGCGATGTCGGCGAACACGTAGCTCACGGCCATCAGGTTCTTGTGGAAGATCTCCGGCGCCTCGCGACCCGGCGCCTCCCGGACCAGCTCGCCGATGGGGACCTGACCTCTCGATCCCGGAACGGTGAGCGAGAGCACGTCGGCCAGCCCGCGGCGCGAGGCGGGAAGCTGCAGGATCACCGGGACCAGGGAGGCGGCGCGCTCGACGTGGAAGGAGCCCAGGGTCACTCCCCCGCCCGCGGCCGCAAGCGTCTCCACCACGGCCGCGGGCTGCACGCCGTGCAGCGAGGCCTTCTCGCGATCGAGCAAGAGGTTCAGGGTCGGGGCCGTGGGATTGAGGCTGGAGTCGACGTCCACCACCCCCGGCGTGGCCTGCATCGCTTCCAGGACGCGGCGCGCGTACCCGTCCCGCTCGGCAGCGCTGGGGCCGTAGACCTCGGCGACCAGGGTATCCAGGACGGGCGGGCCGGGCGGGATCTCCACCAGCTTGAGCCGCGCCCCGGAGGGCCGGGCGATCTCTTCCAGCAGCGGCCGGAGCCGCGTGGCGATGGCGTGGCTCTGCGCCTTGCGCTCGCCTTTCGCCACCAGGTTGACCTGGAGGTCCACCTGCTCGGGCGCGTCGCGCAAGAAGCTGTGCCGCACCATCCCCACGAAGGTGAAGGGGGCCGCCACCCGGGAGTGGACCTGCACGCCCTGCACCTCGCTCTCCTGGAGTGTGCGCCGGGCCAGCCGCTGCCCCAGCGCCAGCGCGTCCTCGCGCGGGGTCCCCGCCGGCAGATCCGCCTGGATCTGCAGCTCCCGCTTGTTGTCGAAGGGCAGCATCTTCACCTTCACCGCGCCCGCCGTCACCAGCGCCATGGCGCCGAGGAGCAGCAGGGTGATGCCGCCCAGGAAGCCCCAGCGGAGCCTGGCGGAACGCAGCAGCGCCCCCATCACCCGCCGGTAGGCCCGCGTCAGCCTCGTCTCCGGCCGGCCCGCGGGAGGCGAGGCCTGCTCGCGCCGGAACACCTTCAGGGCCGCCCAGGGGCTGAGGACGAAGGCGATCAAGAGCGAGAAGATCATCGCGGCGCTGGCGCCCACCGGGATGGGGCGCATGTACGGCCCCATCAGCCCGCGGACGAAGGCCATGGGGAGGATGGCGGCGATCACCGCGAAGGTGGCGAGGATGGTGGGATTGCCCACCTCATCCACCGCCTCGATGACGGTGCGCGCGAGGCTGCGCCGGGGTCCGGGCAGGTGCAGGTGCCGGTGGACGTTCTCCACCACCACGATGGCGTCGTCGACCAGGATGCCGATGGAGAAGATGAGGGCGAAGAGCGTCACCCGGTTGAGCGTGTATCCGAAGAGCCAGGTGAGCAGCAGGGTGAGGGCCAGCGTCACCGGCACGGCCACTCCCACCACCGCCGCCGAGCGCCAGCCCATGGCCAGGCCGATGAGCGCGATCACCGAGAGGGTGGCGATGAGCAGGTGCTCGATCAGCTCGTTCGACTTCTCCGCCGCCGTCTCCCCGTAGTTGCGGGTCACCTCCACCTGGACCCGGGAAGGGATCAGCCCGCCGCGCAGCGCCTCGGTCCGGCGGGCGATCCGCTTCGCCAGGGCCGTCGCGTTCGTGCCCGTCCGCTTGGCGACGGCGATCGTCACCGCCTGCTCCAGCTCGGGGTGCTGCCGGGAGGCGGTGAGGATGACGGCCGGTTCCGGCTCCGGCCCGTCCTTCACTTCCGCCAGGTCCTCGAGCAGCACCGGTTGGCCGCCCCGGGTGGCCACCGCCAGCCTGCGCAGCTCCGCTCCCCGGCGCACGAATCCCTCGCCGCGCAGCGCCACCCGGGCGCCGGGGGAGACGAGCTCCCCGGCGGGAAGCTGGGCCTCGGCGCGCTGCACCGCCTGCTGGACCTCCGCCAGCGAGACCCCGAAGGAGCGCAGCCGCTGGGGATCCGGCTCCACCCGCACCACCCGGCGCGCTCCGCCCAGCACCTGGACCTGGGCGGCCTCGGGAACCTGGGCGATCTCCCGCGCCACCTCCTCGGCGAGCTGGCGGAGCACGCCCGCGGGCAGCTCCCCGCCGTGCAGGGTCAGGGTGAGGAACGGCACGTCGTCTATGGTGAGCAGGCGCACCGTGGGCCGGACGGCGCCCGCGGGCAGGATCTCGGGGTGGGCGTCGATCTCCTGGCGGACCTTGACCAGGCTGGCTTCGAGCGGCTCGTTGACCTTGAAGCGGACGGTCACCAGCGCCGCGTCGCGGCGGCTGGTGCTGTAGACGTATTCCACCCCCGGAATCCCCCACAGGCGCCGCTCCAGGGGGGTGGTGAGCTGGCTCTCCACCTCCACCGCGTCCGCGCCCGGCAAGGGCGCGAGCACGTCGACCATCGGGACGACGATCTGCGGCTCCTCTTCGCGCGCGGTGAGAGCGACGGCGAAGAGGCCCAGGGCGATGGAGGCCACCACCAGGAGCGGCGTCAGCTTGCTGCCCAGGAAGGCGGCGGCGAGGCGCCCGGCGAGCCCGCGGCCGTCAGCGGGCATTGCGAGGCTCCACCGCGTCCCCGTCCCGCAACGCTCCCGGCGCCTTCACCACCGCGTCCGAGGGAGAGAGGCCGGCCCGGACGGCCACCGGATCGCCCCGCTCGTCGCCCATCGCCAGCCAGCGCAGCTCGGCGCGCCCGCCGGCGGCGACGAATACGCCCGCCAGGTCCCCCCTGTGCACCACCGCCGAGCGCGGGATCCAGATGCGCTCCTCCCCGCCCGAGGAGGAAAGCTGGAGCCGGGCGAAGTCCCCGGGGCGGAGCCCGCCGGAGCTGGAGACCACGGCTGCCCGGAGGATCCCGCGGTGCGAGACGGGGTCGGCTCCGGGGCTGAGGGCGGCAACGCGGGCCATCCCCTCCACGCCGGAGGCGGCGAAAGGAAGGTCCATTCCCGGCCGGGTGTCGCGCGCCTCCTGCTCGGAGAGAGTGGCCACGATCTCCAGCGCTGCCCCCGCCAGCTCCAGCATGGGTTGCCCCGGGGCCACCAGGTCGCCCGGGGAGACGAGCTTGGAGAGGACCACGCCGGCGAAGGGGGCCCGCATCTCGCTGTACGCCAGCGCTGCCTGCAGCGACCGCACCTGTCCTTCGGCCTGGGCGCGCTGCGCCACCAGGGGATCGAGCTGTGCTGCCGGAGCATGCCCCGAGGCGACCAGTCCGCGCACCCGTTGCTCGTTCGACTGCGCCGCCTCGAGAGCGGTGCGGGCCGCTGCCAGCTGGGCGCGAACGTCCCGATCCGCCAGCCGGATCAGGAGCGCCCCACCCTGCACCCGCGAGCCTTCCCGGACCAGCACCCGCTCCACCGTGGCGGCAGTCCGTGTGGAGATGATGGCGTGATCCGCGGACGTCACCGTCCCCGCGACCCAGAGGGGCGCTGCCGCCAGCTTGCCGTGGACCACCTCCACCGCGGCGGGCGGCGCCCCGGCGGCCGCATCCGAGCGGGCCTGCGCCGCGCACCCTGCGGCCACCAGCCCAAGCATCGCGAATCGCATGGCTTTCCCGCTCCCCGTCCGGCCTGGGACGAAGAGTTGGAGCCAAGGGAGGGCAAAAGGGATTCAGGGGCGCGTTCCCGGGCTTGTTCCTATGATGCAAGCATGGCCTCGGACGCGGAACTCTTGCGGAAAGCGCGCTCCGGCGACGGCGCCTCCCTGGACGAGCTCCTGGCGCGGCACGAGCGCCGGATCTTCCGTTTCGGCCTGCGCATGTGCGGCAACGAAGAGGATGCGCGCGACGTGCTGCAGGAGACGCTCCTGGCCGCCTTCCGCAACATCGAGGGATTCCGGGGCGACGCCCAGCTCTCCACCTGGCTCTACCAGATCGCCCGCAGCTTCTGCCTCCGCGCCCGCAGGCGCGGCCCGGGTGAGCCCGAGAGCACCGAGCCGCTGGAGGCGCCCGCGGCGGCGCGCCTGGCCTCCGAACTAGAGGAGCCCGACGCGCAGGCGCACGCGCGGGAGATCGGCCAGCTCCTCCAGGCCGCCATCCTCTCCCTCCCGGTGGCCTATCGCGAGGCGCTGGTGCTGCGGGACGTGGAAGGGCTCTCCGCCGAGGAGGCCGCACGGGTGGTGGGTATCGAGGTGGGGGCGCTGAAGAGCCGCCTGCATCGGGCGAGGATGGAACTGCGCGAGCGGCTGGGCGACGTGCTCTCCTCGGGGGCGGCCCGGCCCGGCTGCCCGGAGCTGGCGGAGGAGTTGGCCGCCTACGCCACCGAGGACATCGATCAGGCCGCCTGCGCCCGCATCGAGGAGCACCTCTCGCGCTGCCGGAGCTGCGCCGGCGCCTGCGCGTCCCTCCAGCGGACCGTCTCCTTCTGCCGGCAGATCCCCGGCGGCCAGGTCCCGGCGCCCGTGCGCGCAGCCATCCGTGCCGCGCTGCTCGCCGCACCCTCGGCCCGGTAGCGACCGTCCCGAGCGGGGCTGCGCTACTGTGCCCGGGCCATGGCCCCGCACGCCAACGTCTTCCTCACCAACCTGGCCATCGTGCTCTGCGCGGCGGCGGTCACCACGGTGGTGTTCCAGCG
The DNA here is from genome assembly GCA_035498355.1 of Myxococcales bacterium. Classification (GTDB taxonomy): domain Bacteria; phylum Myxococcota; class Myxococcia; order Myxococcales; family 40CM-4-68-19; genus 40CM-4-68-19. The sequence continues at coordinate 9,534 of DATKAG010000078.1, forward strand.
GCTGCGCCAGCCGGTGGTGCTGGGCTACCTGATCGCCGGCCTGCTGGTGGGGCCGCATGTTCCCGTCCCCCTGGTGGCCGACGCTGAGACCATCCACGGCCTTTCCGAGCTGGGCGTCACCCTCCTGCTCTTCGGCATCGGCCTGGAGTTCACCTTCGAGAAGCTGCTGCGGGTGGGCGCGGCCGCGGCCATCGTGGCCCTGGTGGAGATCAGCGTGCAGATCCTCCTGGGCGACGCCACCGCGCTGCTCTTCGGCTGGACGCCGCAGGAGGCCCTCTGCGCCGGAGCCATGGTGGCCATCTCCAGCACCACCATCATCGCCAAGGTGTTCGACGAGATGAAGGTCGCCGGCCGGCTGCGCGACCTGGTCCTGGGGGTGCTGGTCGTCGAGGACCTGGTGGCCATCCTGCTGCTCGCCGCCTTCACCGCCCTGGCCTCCGGAAGCCTCTCGCCGGCGGAGATGGGAAGGACGGCGGGGCGGCTGGCCCTCTTCCTCGCGGTGGTGATCACCCTGGGGATGCTGATCGTGCCCCGCCTGGTGCGGGCCGTCCTCAAGCTCGATCGCCCGGAGACCACCGCCGTGGCCTGCATCGGCATCTGCTTCGCCTTCGCCCTGCTCGCCTGGCGCCTGGGCTACCCGGTGGCGCTGGGGGCCTTCATCTCCGGCTCGCTGGTGGCGGAGTCGGGGGAAGGGGTGCGCATCGAGCACCTCTTGCAGCCGGTGCGCGACGTGTTCGCGGCGGTGTTCTTCGTCTCGGTGGGAATGCTGATCGATCCCGCGCTGGTGCGGGCGAACTGGCTCCCCATCCTGGCCCTCTCCGCAGTGGTGATCGGGGGAAAGCTGGTGGGCGTCTCGCTGCCGGCGTTCTTCACCGGCAACGGCGTGCGCAACTCCATCGCCGCCGGCATGAGCCTCTCCCAGATCGGCGAGTTCTCCTTCCTCATCGTCGGCCTGGGCGTCTCTTTGGGCGCGGCGGGCGGCTTCCTCTACCCGGTGGCGGTGAGCGTCTCCG
>DATKAG010000079.1:0-2673 GCA_035498355.1 Myxococcales bacterium
ATCCGGGTGGGCTGCGTCATGGACCGGCTCCCAGACAGCGACGGGCCGGCCAGTCGCCGCTGGCCGGCCCGCTAACAGTGTACCGCCCAAGAGGACGTCTTCGTAAGCGTGTTCGCGCCTCCGCGCGAGCACGCAGCAAAAGCATAGCCGCATTCCGCGCCTTCGGCGCGGAGCGGCTACCGATTGGCGCGCTTGGCTTCCTCGGCGGAGAGCTCGTCGAAAGCCTTGTCGGCGTTCGCCCGCACCGCGTCGCGCACCTTGGCGTTCAGCTCCTTCATCTTGTCCAGGTTGTTCTTGAAGGTGTCCATGTCCAGCGCCGCCAGGGCGTACTCGGTGCCGTCGGTGTCCACCCAGTGGTCGATGATCTGCACCCCCGACAGTTCCATCTGCGAGTAGGTCTTGAGGGCCTGCTGCACGTGCTGCTCCTCGCTGGAGGCGCTCATGTCCCCGGCGGTGGTCGAGGCCATGTAGTCCTTGTTCAGCACCGCCACGTAGGTGTCGAGGATCTTCGCGATCTCCGCCCGGGCCCGCGAGTCGGAGGTGGAGCGGCGCATGGCGGCGTTGCGGATGCCGCTGGCGATGCCCACGCCGTAGAACACCTTTCCCTTGTCGCCGCCGAACGCCCCGGTGCCGCGGTTCACCCAGTCCGGCCCGTTGGCGTGCAGCACCTGGTTCGACATCTCCGGCGTCTTGCTCCCACCGCATGCCGCGCCGAGAAGTCCCACCATCGCGACCCCAAGAATCTTCTTCACTGTCGTCCCTCCGTGTCCCGCGGCGGCCATGGCCCCGCGTCTAGAGTCCCGCGTTTTCCTTCGCGACGAGCGCCGCCGCGACCTCGTTTCCCGCGCCGAGCCCCGCTTCGCTCGCCGCGGCCTGCTGCGCCGCCTCCGGGGTGCGCCCCACCCCTTTGGCCTGCTTCTGCGCGGACGCTACGATCTCCCCGCTCCGCGCATCCAGAGCACGGACGTCCAAGGCGGCGGTAGCGGCCACCTGGGCGAACACCCGGCCGCCGGGTGTCGCCGTGGCATGTACCACGATTACCCAAGGAGTTCCCTGCGCCTTCGCCTGGGCCAGGGCGGCGGTCTCGCTGCTTCCGGCCGGCGTCTGGGAGCTGAAGCCTTGTTTCGCCAGGGCTTGCGTCACCGCGCCGGCCACCCAGTCGGGGGCCAGCACGATGGCCCGCCGCGCCTTGCCCTGGGCGGCGCCGGCCGCGTCCTGCGCCTTCTCCGCCAGGGCGGCCGCGGTGGCGATCTCCCGGTCGCCGGTCGGCGTGGAGCCGGGCACCTCCCTGCACCTGGCCAGCGCGTCCCGGTAGCGGATCAGGGCGCCGAGCTGGTCGCCCTTCGATTCCAGATTTCGCCCTTCCCGGTAGCGGGCCAGGGCGGAGGCGGCCGCCTCCCGCGCCTCCTGCTCCTGCCGCTGGCGCTCCTTCTCCACCTCGGCGCGGGGGAGCCGGAGCAGGACCCAGACGTCGTACCGATCGACGGTGCCCGCGCCCACCTCGCGCGAGATCCGCTCGTAGTAGACGTCGGCCACCTCGGCCGAGCGGAGCATGGCACTGGCCCGGCTGCGCACCGTGTCCCTGGCCATGTTCTCCGCTTCCTCGGTGCTCATCACGTCCCGGTGCTCGGCGCTGATCTGCACCCCGATGTACTGCGCGGCCTGGCTGCGCGCGGATTCCACGGCACTGGCCTTGCCCTCCTCCAGCGAGCCGGCCCCTTCCCGGGCGCCGGAAAAATAGAGCGAATCGGCCGAGGAGGGCGCCTTCGCCAGCCAGGCCGGAGGCGCGGGGGCGGAAGTGGTCTTCACCGCCGCCTTCTCGCCGCCGCAGGCGAGAAGGGCCAGGGCGGCCAGGGCCGCGAGCCTACTTCCCACCGGCCAGCCCCGGCGCCGGGGCCTGCTCGGCGAGCCTGCGCGCGTCGGCCTGCTGGCGGTGGATGTTGTCGATCTCGGCCAGCATCTCCTTCTCGTTGGAGAGCGAGTAGGCCTTGCTCACCATCGCCTCCGCCTTGTCGAAGTCGCCGGCGTACTCGTAGGCCAGCCCCAGGTTCCAGTAGCACTTGGCCACCTGGCTCGCCTTCAGCTTGACGTTCTTCTCCGCCTCCTGCGCCCCCTCGTTGAAGGCGGCCTGCGCCTTCTTCCAGTCGCCGCGCTCCGCCCAGCCGATCCCGCCCTCCAGCTGGGGGATGTCCGAGTCCTTGAGGAAATTGGCGTACATGAACTCCTGGTGGGGAGCGATGGCCTTCATGAAGCGCTCCACCACTCCCGCGCGGGCGGCGTTGTCCAGGGCGATGCGATCGATCGGGTCCGGCCGCTTGTCCGTGGCGTGGTTGCTGTCGTCCCGCCGCTCCTCGTAGGTCTTGGCGACGATCAGCCGCCCGGTCGCGACGTCCACGATCTTGAAGGTGGCCCGCAGGTAGACCTCGCCCTTGACGAGGTAGAAGACGTGGCCCACGCCCTTGTCGTCCTTGTAGCGGTTCTCGTCCGGCCGCTCGCGGTAGGTCTGCTGCACGTCGCCGAAGATCAGCGCGCCGGCGGTGACCACCTTGCCCAGTTTGGCGGCCGCGTTGGGATCGGCCAGGTCGGTGGAGGAGAGGTGCAGCTCGCGCATCACCGTCGCGATGTGCTGGCGATCGACCACCGTGAAGCGGCCGGTGGCGACCAGCGCCTCCT
>DATKAG010000080.1:0-6260 GCA_035498355.1 Myxococcales bacterium
TGAACTTCAGGCGCAAGGATGGCTGCAGGCCGGAAAACAGGAATGGGCCGTGCCCGGCCACCACGGGGTGGATCACGAAGCGATATTCGTCGACGAGGTCCAGGCGCTGAAGCGCGGCCGAAAGCCTGGGGCTGCCGACCAGCACCCCGCGCGGCGTGGCCTTCTTCAACGCCTTCACCGCCCGGGTCAGGTCCCCTTCGAGGTGATGCGTGTTGTTCCAGGGGAAGTCGCGGCGCCTCCTCGAGACCACGTACTTGGGCTTGGCTTCGAGCTTCTTCGCCCAGTTCCGGTCCGTCGGTGTCGCCTTCGGGTCTCGCGCCACCTGGGGCCAGGCGTCCTCCATCAGCTCGTAGGTCCGGCGCCCGAAGAGCATCGCTCCCGCCGCATCCATCACGCGCGTCCAGTAGCGGAGCATCTCGTCGTCGGCGACCATCTCGCGGTGGTCGCAACACCCGTCCAGCGTCACGTTGAGCGCGAAGGTCAAGAGCCCCATGGCGCTGGATCTCTCCCCTCAATGGCTCTCTTCGGCGGGGTGGCCTCCCGCCGCGTCGCCGCACGATGGGCACACCTCTCCGCGCCAGAGCTGCAACAGCCACTGCGAGGTGCCCATGGCCGACAGCACCAGCCAGCCGATGCGGCGCTGGCAGGCCGGGCAGCGGATGCTCAGGGCCACCCAGAGGTAGCCGCCCCCGGCGATGAGCACGGTGGCGATGGCGAACGACCAGACCGGCACGTCGGAGCCGGTGCCGAAGGAGGCGAAGAGGCCGAGGATGCAGAGCAGGGTGAGGGACATCGCCCCGAAGAAGACCTGCAGCTTCCAGCGCTGCCCGGTGGCCGCGATCCAGCTCAAACCAGCCCGTCCGCGCGCTTGCGCTCCCGCTCCAGGCGGTAGCGGTCGCCGGCGGAGAGCACCTTCTTCCGCAGGCGGACGTTCTTGGGCGTCACCTCCACCAGCTCGTCCTCGTTGATCCACTCCAGCGCCTTCTCCAGCGACATCTCCCGGGGCGGGCTGAGGATGATGTTCTCGTCGCGCCCCGCGGCGCGGATGTTGGTGAGCTTGCGCCCCCGGGTGACGTTGACGTCCAGGTCGTTGGGGTGCGCGTGCTCGCCGCAGATCATCCCCTCGTAGACCGGGACGCCGGGGCCGTAGAAGAGCGTGCCCCGCTCCTGGATGTCGAAGAGCGCGTAGGCCACCGTCTCCCCCTCCCGGTCGCTGACGATGGCCCCGTTCCCCCGCTTGGGCACCTTGCCCTGCCAGGGCTCGTAGCCGTCGAACTGGGAGGACATGATCCCCTCGCCCCGGGTGACGGTGAGGAACTCGTTGCGGAAACCCACCAGGCCGCGGGCCGGGATGCGGAAGTTCAGCCGCACCCGGTCGGAGCCGATGTTCTGCATTTCCGTCATCCGCCCCTTGCGCGGGCCCAGGCGCTCGGTGACCGCTCCCACCGCGGACTGGGGCACGTCGCAAACCATCAGCTCCATCGGCTCGTGCACCTCGCCGTTCACCAGCCTGGTCAACGGCTCGGGGTTGGAGACGGTGAGCTCGTATCCCTCCCGGCGCATCGTCTCCACGATGACCGCCAGCTGCAACTCGCCGCGCCCGATCACCTTGAAGGCATCGGGCGACTCGGTGTCGAAGAGGCGGATGGAGACGTTGCGGTAGGCCTCGCGCTGCAGCCGCTCGCGCAGGTTGCGGGAGGTGACGTACTTTCCTTCCTTCCCCGCGAAGGGCCCGTCGTTGACCTTGAAGACCATCGACATGGTGGGCTCGTCGACGTGGATCCTCTCCAGGGGGATGGGGTGCTCCGGGTCGGCCACCGTGTCCCCGATGGAGACCTCCTCCAGCCCGGCCAGGGAGATGATCTCGCCCGGCCCCGCCTCCGCGATCTCCACCTTCTTCAGCCCTTCGAAGGCGTAGATCTTCGTCACCTTCCCCTTGGGCGTGCTCCCGTCGGCGCGGCAGACGGCCACTTGCTGGCCCACCTCGATGCTCCCGCTGCTCAGGCGTCCCACCGCCAGGCGCCCCACGTAGTCGTCGTAGTCCAGGTTCGCGACCAGCATCTGCAACTTGTCGTGCGTCGTTTCCGCCTTCTTCGGCGGCGGCACCGTCTCCAGGATGGCGTCCAGCAAGGGCTCCAGCGTCCGCGCCCGCGAGCCCGGCTCCTCGCCCGGATGCGGCGCCGCGCCGGGAGCGGCGGCGCGGCCGGCGGGCAGGTCGTCGAAGTCGGAGAGGCGCAGGGAGGCCCGCCCGGCGCGGGCCACGGCGTAGATCACGGGGAACTCGATCTGGTGCTCGTTGGCCCCCAGGTCGATGAACAGCGAGTAGATGGCGTCGAGGACCTCGGCCGCCCGCGCGTCCTGCCGGTCGATCTTGTTCACCACCACCACCGCCGGCAGCCCCAGCAGAAGCGCCTTGGCCAGGACGAAGCGGGTCTGCGGCAAGGGACCTTCCGCCGCGTCCACCAGGAGGAGCACGCCGTCCACCAGGCGCAGCCCCCGCTCCACCTCGCCGCCGAAGTCGGCGTGCCCCGGGGTGTCGACGATGTTGATCTTCACCCCCCGGTAGGTGACGGCGGTGTTTTTCGCCAGGATGGTGATGCCCTTCTCCCGCTCCAGGTCGTTGGAGTCCATCGCCCGCTCCTGCACCTGCTCGTTGGCCCGGAAGGTGCCGGTCTGGCGGAAGAGGAAGTCCACCAGGGTGGTCTTTCCGTGGTCGACGTGGGCGATGATGGCGATGTTTCGGATCTGCTCTCGGGGAAGCATGCGGGCCTCCTTTATACTGGCCCCATGCCGCAGGTCCACGGACATCACCATCTGGCCGTCCAGGTGCGGGATCTCCCCTCCGCCGAGCGCTTCTACGTGGAGGTCCTGGGGCTGCGCGTGGTCCGCCGCTGGCCCTGGGAGGATGGGCGGGCGGGAGAGCGTTCGGTGTGGCTCTCGGTGGGCTCCGGGGAGGAGTTCCTCGCCCTCGAATCCTGCGAGGCGGAGCGGCCCCGGACGCCCTTCCGCGACCCTCACGGGGGCCTGCACCTGCTGGCCCTGCGCATCGAGCCCGGCGAGCGCGCCGCCTGGGAGGAGAAGCTGCGGCAGCTGGGGGTGGATGTGGTCCACCGCACCCGCTGGTCGCTGTATGTGCGCGACCCGGAAGGGAACCGGATCGGCCTTTCCCACTTCCCGCACGAGGCGTAGCTTGGTGGCGGATGGAGAGCTTGCCCACGCCGATCGCCGAGGGCCCGATCGTCCGGCGCCTGATCGGGCATGGGATCCGCGACCCCCGGGTGCTCGCCGCCTTCGGCCGGGTCCCGCGCCGCTCCTTCGTGCCCGATGAAGCCCAGGAGCGCTCCGAGGGCGATCACCCCCTGGAGATCGGCTACGGGCAGACCATCTCCCAGCCGTACATCGTCGCCGCCATGACCGAGGCGCTCCGCCTCGAGGGGCGGGAGCGGGTGCTGGAGGTGGGCACGGGCAGCGGGTACCAGACGGCGATCCTCTGCGAGCTGCTCCCTCTCTCCGCCACCGTGCGGACCGTGGAGATCGTCCCCCAGCTCTCCGCCCGGGCCGAGAGCACCCTCTGGGAGCTGGGCTACCAGAACGTGGAGTTCCGCGTAGGCGACGGCGCGCCGGGCTGGCCGGAGGCGGCGCCCTACGACGCCATCCTGGTGGCGGCGGCGCCGGAGCGCGTGCCCCCGGCCCTGCTCGAGCAGCTCGCCCCGGGCGGGCGGCTGGTCATCCCGGTCGGGTCCAACCCGGAGCACCAGGAGCTGCAGCTCTGGCGCAAGCACCCCGCGACCCTGGCCCTGGAGCGGCGGGTGCTGATGCACGTGCGTTTCGTGCCCCTCACCCGCGTCGCGGCGCCGCTGAACTAGGCGCTGCGGCCGGAGGCCGCTTTGCGCCTGCGCCTTTGCTGCGTGTTCGCGCGAAGGCGCGAACACGCCTGGCAAGAACGCGCTTTCCTTTCGTACTGGCCGAGCGCGGATGGTAGGCTGCCGCTTCCATGCGCTGCCCCGTCTGCGAGACCGAGAACCAGGGCGCACAGTGCACCAATTGCGGAAGGGCGCTGGACCCGGAGGGAGGCTCCGCGGAGGAGGTGGCCCCGCTGGAGGGCCTGGAAGCGACCCAGCTCGCTCCGCTGGACCTGGCGGTGCAGGTCGAGCCCCTTCCCGGCGTGGAGCACACCCGGCTGGAGCAGATGGACGTGCGCCAGAACTGGTTCGGGGGGCCCATGCCCCTGGAGCGCACGGAGCACGAGCCGGCGCCCGACGCGGAGGCCGGCTCCGCCTCGGACCCGGACCTGGACCCGGGGCGGGAGAAGGATGGGGGCGAGCGCACGCCCGCGCCGGAGGAGACCGCGGTCTGCCCGTTCTGCGGGACGCCCTCGCTGGACGCGATCTGCGACAACTGCGGGAGGAGGAAGTTCCGCTCCGCCCCGGCGGAGGAGGAGGGGGTGGCCCGCGGGGCGGCCACGGGGGAGACGGCCGTCTGCCCCGCCTGTTTCGCCCGGGTGCTGAAGGACGTCCGCTGCAGCGACTGCGGCATGCCGTTCCCGCTTTCGGAGCTGTGATTGACTGCGCGATCGGGCGGGAGTACAGCGCGCGCAATGGGGGACCGGAACGCCCTGGAGAAAGAGCTCCTGGCGCTCGCTCCGGCCGCGCGCGAGCGCAGGTCGGTGGACCTCTTCCTGCGCGCCTGCGTCGAGACCTTCCTTTCCGTGGTGATCGCCGGCGTGTGCGTCAAGCTGGTCCACGACTCGGCGCGCATCCCCCTCTTCCTCTGGCCCCTGGCCCTGCTCGACGCCCTGCTGCTCCTCGATGCGCTGCGCAGCTACCGGGCGGGGCGGGCGAGCCTCCAGCGCGAGCTCTTGCGCGAGGCCCGGCTCCGGGAGCTGCGCGCCGCCTTGGGGATCGATCCATGACCGCACCCGGACGCTTCATCGTCTTCGAAGGCCTGGACGGCGCCGGCACCACCACCCAGGCGGGCCTTCTCGCCGAGCGCCTGCAGAAGCAGGGCCGGACCGTCTACCTGGCGCACCAGCCGAGCGAGGGCGTGGTGGGCCAGCTCATCCGGCAGATCCTGGCCGGGCGCGCCGCCACCCCGCAGGCGGACGGGAAGCTGGGGGTGGTGGACGAGCGGGTGATGGCGCTGCTCTTCGCCGCCGACCGGCTGGACCACCTGCAATCCCAGATCGACCCCCGCCTGGCCCGGGGCGAGGACGTGATCCTCGACCGCTACACGCTTTCCTCGCTCGCCTACCAGGGATCCAGCGTCTCGCACGATTTCATCGCCCACGCCAACCGCTTCGCCCGCCGGCCCGACCTCACCCTCTTCCTCTACGTGCCCGCCACCGTGGCCCTGGAGCGGGTGCGCAGCCGGGGGGCCAAGCTGGAGCGCTACGAGAACGCGCAGCAGCTCTCGGCCATCGAGCGGGAGTACTCCCGGGTGGTGGGGACACTGGCCTCGGTGGTGTCGATCGACGGCACCCGCACCGTGGCCGACGTCGCCGAGCTCTGTCATGCGGCGCTGCAGCAGCAGCTGGGGTAGCCCGATGCCCATCGATTCCACGCGCCTGGAGGAGCTGCAGATCGTCCGCCGCATCCGGGAGACGGTGCGGCGCTGGTGGGGAATCGAGCTCTGCTTCACCGACGCCCGCGGGCTGGTGCTGGACCACGGCAAGGGCATCATCATCCCCCCGCAGAACCGCATCTGCACCGCCTGCCTGGGCGACCGGGAGGGGCTGCGCCGCTGCGGGCAGAGCATCGAGAGGGCGGTGCAGAAGCTCTCCTCCGGCACCGCGCTGCTCGGCCCCTGCCACATGGGGCTGGAGATCGTGGCCACCCCCATCTCCTTCGCCGGGGAGCGCCAGGGAGCGCTCTTCGCCTGCGGATTCTTGGTGGAGGAGAAGGCCCGCGGCGCCCGCGACCGGGCGATGACCACCGTCAAGGCGCTCTCCTTGCCGGTGGAGCAGCCGGAGGCGGCCTTCGAGAGCGTGCAGCGCATCGAGGCGCGCGAGGTCCCCCGCCTGGCAGATCTCATGGACACCACGGTCGACGAGATCGACGCCTACCACGCCGCGGTGGCCCAGCGGGAGAAGCGCATCCGCGACCTGCAGGACGAGCTGGAGGCGCGCTACCGCTTCGCGGACATCATCGGCAAGAGCGAGCCCATGCGCCGGCTCTACGGGCTGCTCGACAAGCTGGTGGGCAGCGACGTGACCGTGCTGATCCACGGGGAGAACGGCACCGGCAAGGAACTGATCGCCCGCG